>JBMFWP010000006.1:5307-43802 GCA_049965155.1 Candidatus Micrarchaeia archaeon
CATCTCATTTTATTTTTCGCTTTTGACGTTTAAATTTTATTTTATACCAAACCTAATAGAGTGGATAGGTTTGTTTTTGGTTGCAATTATCGCCTGAAATACAGAGAGTAAAATATGCAAGAAGTGAATGCATGAAAGAAAGCAGCGCTGAAGAAAGCAAGAAGGACGAGACAGTAAGCAAGATAGAATCGATGATACCTGAGGAGGCTGGCTTCGAGAAGGTCGAATTCGAAGGCCCAGACATAGTGGTATACCTGAAAAAGCCAAAGGTGCTGTACCAGGACGACACCATAATAAGGAACATAGCCGCTACGATAAAGAAGAAGATAATAATAAGGAGTGTAGCCTCAGCACTCATGAATCCAGAAGAGGCGCAGAAAAAGATAGAAGAGCTGGTGCCCAAGGAAGCTGGCATAACGAGCATAAAGTTCGTGCAGGACTTCGGCGAGGTGTACATTGACTCAATGAAGCCTGGGCTCGTGATTGGAAAGGGCGGATCCACATTGAAGGAGATAGCCATACAGACAGGATGGCTCGCCAAGACGCTCCGAACGCCTACCATGAACAGCGATACGATAACAGGCGTAAGGAAATTAATGTTCAACGAGAGCGCCTTCAGGAAGAAATTCATGATGAGCCTCGGCAAGAAGATAAACACACCCATAATGAAGAGCGAGTGGCTGAAGGCTACGGCCTTGGGGGGCTTCAGGGAGGTAGGGCGAAGCAGTCTTCTGCTCGAGACGCCGCATTCGAAGGTAATCATAGATTGCGGCATAAGCCCAGAGCCCGGCATAAAGGGCCTAGACGCAAACGTGGGCAGCGACATAAACAAGGCTTTTCCATACTTGGACAGCGCCAACTTCTCGATAAACGAACTCGATGCTGTCATATTGACGCATGCGCACATGGACCACACAGGTTTCGTGCCGTACCTGTTCAAGTATGGCTATGAAGGGCCTGTGTACTGCACTCCGCCAACGCGAGACCTTATGGCGCTGCTTCTCAACGACTACTTGAAGCTAGTCCAGAGGAGCGGAGGCACGCCGCTGTACGATGAGAAGGATATAAAGAAAATGCTGATGCATACAGTGACGAGGGATTACGGTGAAGTGACAAATATAACGGACGAGCTCAAGCTCACCTATCACAACGCTGGCCACATACTGGGCAGCGCAACGGTGCACCTCCATGTCGGCGAAGGCATGTACAATATTGTGCATACTGGCGACATGAAGTATGGCTTCACTAGGCTTTTTGACCCGGCAAAGACCAAATATCCGAGGATAGATTCTCTGTTCATCGAGAGCACGTATGGAGGGCAGAACGACATAACACCAAATAGGCACGAATCCGAAAGGAATCTCATGGAGACCATAAAGAGAACCATAGAAAACAAGGGCAAGGTACTCATACCCCTTTTCGCTGTAGGGAGAAGCCAGGAGATACAATTGGTGCTTGAGAACTATATGAACATGGAAGGGCAATACAATCTTGATGTCCCTGTATATCTCGACGGCATGATACTCGAGGCGAGCGCTATACACACCGCCTATCCTGAATACCTGAAGGAAGGGTTGAAGAACCGCATACTCAACAACAGGTCGCCATTCGAGAGTGAAATATTCGAAGTAGTAAAGGGCGAGCGCAGCGAAGTGTTCGACGGTGGCCCAGCGATAATACTCGCCAGCGGAGGAATGCTGAACGGAGGCGCAAGCGTTGACTATTTCAAGAATCTCGCCGAGGACCCGAAGAATACAATGCTTTTCGTAGGGTACAACAGCTCCAACTCGCTGGGACGAAGGGTGCAGAATGGGCTCAAGGAAGTGCCGCTTCCAGGAGAAGACGGCAAGACCGTAATGGTAAAGGTGAATATGTCAGTCAATACTGTTGAGGGGTTCTCTGGCCACAGTGATAGGAGGCAGCTGCAGGACTTCCTGCGAGACTTGAGGCCTAAGCCGAAGAACATATTCACGATGCACGGAGAAGAACAGAAATGCGAAGATCTTGCCAGAACTGCCGAGCGCATGCTTCATGTGGATGCAAGAGCACCCAGAAACCTGGATACTACAAGGCTCAAGTGAGCCACTGCTCCAATGCACCGCAGCTGCGGTCAATTGCATGGGTGAGCATGGGCAGTGCATTTTTGTGCAAGCTTTCTATTACCCACTTATGAAGATTTTTATAGGTTGCATGCGTGAGTAGCTAGGATTTTATGGAAGAATATAGCATACTGGGCAGCAATGTCCGCCCATTTAATTACAATATCGAGTTCGTGCCAGACTTAGCCAGATTTGTATACTCTGGAACGGAAACCGTAAAGCTTGCAATAGCCAAGCCTACAAAATCCATACGCATGAACTCGAAGGAGATAAAGATCAAGGGCGCATACATATCATCAGGCAAGTTGAAGCAGAAAGCCAAGGCAAGCTATAACAGCAAGGAAGAGGTTGTCACATTCTCGTTCAGCAAGGCAGTATCTGGAGAGGCAGAGCTGGAGATATCATTCACGGGCATACACAACGATAACATGTGCGGCTTCTACAGGAGCTATTACTACAAAGGCACAGAAAAGGAATACATGCTCTCATCGCATTTCGAGTCGACTAGCGCTAGGATAGCATTTCCGTGCTTTGACGAGCCATCATTCAAGGCAACATTTGACATATCAATGGTCATAGACAAAGAACTAGAGGCAGTTTCAAACATGCCTGTCAAGGAAGTTAAGGACATATCTGCGTCTAAGAAGCTGGTTTCATTTGAGACAACGCCAAAGATGTCAACATACTTGGTGTACCTCGGCGTGGGCAAATATGACAGGGTGTCTGGTTCATTGGGCAAGCTGAAAATCAGCGTGCTGACAGTTCCGGGAAAAGGCAAAGATGCACGCATAGCGTTTGATTACGCAAAGAGGTTCATTGCGTTTTACCAGAAATATTTCGGCATAGACTATCCGCTGCCCAAAGTAGACCTTCTTGCAATACCTGATTTTGCTGCAGGCGCAATGGAAAACTGGGGCGCCATAACGTTCCGTGAGGTAGCGCTCCTATGCAACAGCAATTCTTCATTAAAGATAAGAAGGTATATAGCAGATACAGTGGCACACGAGCTTGCGCACCAATGGTTCGGCGACCTCGTTACAATGAAATGGTGGAACGACCTCTGGCTCAATGAGAGCTTCGCTACTTTCATGAGCTTCAAGGCCCGCAACCATGAATTCCCCGAATGGCATGCATACGAGGATTTCATCAGCGATAACATCGGCCAGGCGCTCGTGCAGGATCAGCTCAAAGCCACCCACCCGATAAATGTGGACGTAAAGACGCCTGGGGAGATAGATGCGCTGTTCGACGCGATAAGCTACCAGAAGGGTGCAAGTGTGCTGAATATGATGAATGATTATGTTGGAGAGACAGCTTTCAAGAAGGGCCTGAACCTGTACCTCAAGGCGCACGCATATTCCAACGCAGCGAAGGAGGATCTTTGGGACGCGCTAGAGAAGGCTTCAAAGGCGCTTGGCTCTGGGAAGCGCATAAACTACATGATGGACAAATGGGTAACCAAGGCTGGATATCCGGAACTGCACGTAAGCAAGAAAGGCAACAGCGTATATATTAAGCAGAACAGGTCTTTCCTGTCGAAGCGCGTGCACAGCAACGATATATGGCCTGTCCCTGTGCACTACAAGCTGTCTAAGGGCAGCACTGGCTTCATACTTACGGACAAGCCTGCTGCTAGCATAAACGCCAAAAATATACAATGGGCGAAGCTGAACTTCGGCCAGAAAGGTGTATACCGTGTGCTGTATGATGAAGACATGCTAACGCGCCTGGGCGAAGCGGCTGGTGCAAAGAAGCTCTCTGGAACAGACTCGTGGGGCATACTCAACGATATATTCTACTTAGTGCGGTCCGGAAGGATGGCGCTCAACCAATACATAGCATATGTGAGCAAGTACATGTTCAGTGCAGATACCCCTGCCAGCCTGCTCTTGACAGAGCAGCTCAACTTCCTGTATTCGCTCTGCTATGATAAGAGCTTTTCTATGGGCCTCAAGAACGCCAAGCAGAGGTTCAGCGAGCTCAAATACTCAAAGCTAGGATGGCAGACACGAGCCAGCGACACCCCGCAAGAGCGCGACCTGAGGAACAGCATAATATCTAGCCTAGGCATTGCAGAATTCGGTCCAGTAGTCAACAAAGCTAACAGTCTATTCACACAGATAATCACAGGTAAGAAAGTAAATCCGGACATACATGCAGGGATATATGTTGCCGCAGCATGGAACGGGAATGCAGCTACATTCGACAAGCTCGTGAAGCTGTACAAGCGCACAGAGTCGCAGGAAGAGAAGCGCTCTATACTTGTAGCATTAGGCATGCAGAAGTCTCCCGCATTGATAAAGAGAGCCTTCGAGCTTTCCCTATCGCAGGAAGTAAGGATGCAGGATTCTTTCGTAATACCATCCGTCATAGCGGGCAGCCCGGCTGGGCGCAGCTACATATGGCCATGGCTCAAGGAGAACTGGCAGGGCCTCATGAAGAAATACCCTACAACAACTCTGATGCTGGGCAGGTATGTAGATTCATTGTCCCTGCAGAGCGACCCGAAGGTAAGAATGGAGATAGCAGCTTTCTTCGCCGACAAGAGGAATATGCGCGACGACATAAAGAAGAGTGTGCTCAAGGTGCTTGAGAAGATAGATGCAAACATAGAGTTCATGAAGACAAATTCATAGAGGGTGCGTATAGTGATTCAAGCATACACACAGGTATTGGCCATACTTTTTTATATATACCTTGGGTTTATGCTCTTGGTTTGGGCATTGCTCATAGCCTCAAACATAGTGAAGTCCTATGCGCCCCGCAAAAGCAAAAAACCCATCCATACAAAAGGCAAGAAGCTCAAAGCGCTTGTCGTACTACCGTGCAAGGGTGCGGATATAGACATGAAGCATGGCATAGAGTCTATAAAAGCCCAAGATTACGGCAAAGGCAATTACGACATACTCGCTGTCGTAGATTCGGAGGATGATGCTGCCCTGCCGATAATAAAGGCTGCAGGGCTCAGATACATGATAAACAACTACAAGTGCAGCAAGTGCAGCGGCAAAGTCAGGGCAATAGCCGCTGCAGTGTCTAAGAGCAGGAACTACGATGTTTTTGTAATAGCCGATTCAGATATATATTGCAAGAGGAGCTGGTTGCGCATGCTTGTCGAGCCGCTCAATGACCCAAATATAGGCGTTTCTACTGCCTTCCCTCTGTTTGATCCTGTGCCTTCATCGGGCATCTGGGCCAAAGTCAAGATGCTGTGGGGATTCGTAGGCGACGGCCTGATGGAATCAGAGATGACACGATTCGCATGGGGCGGATCGATGGCATTCAGGGTCGAGCTTCTCGACGATAAGGGGCTCAGGTTCTTCAGCAGCAACGTGTCGGACGATATAGCAATAACTAAGCTAGTTAGGGCTAAAAAGCAAAAGGTGTACTATGTCTCAAAGAGGATAGTCTATGTTCCTTCAAATGACAACTTCTCAAAGTTCGTAGAATGGTCCAATAGGCAGACCGCGCTCACGCTGCTCGGCTACAAGGAGACTTTCCTATACGGCATGCTATCATATATCTCGAACATACTGCTGCTCATATCAGGCATAGTGCTCGCAATATACTACAGCCCATATATGGCAGTGCTGCTGCTACCATTCTTTCTCTCCTTAGCAAGAACTTATGCGAGGGCGGAGAAACGCGGCCTGTACATAGCTGCCATATTCCCAATTATGAACTTCATATATATAGCTAACCTGCTTGCGGCGAAAAGGAAGGCGGGAATTGTATGGAGAGGTGTGCAGTACAGGATAAAGCCCTAGCGGCATTTCTGCACAAAAGTGTTAAAAAGGTTGAAGGAGGAAAGATGCATTAATGCATGTGATGGTAATGGTGAGTGATGCCTTCCAAACAGTATAAGCAAGTCAAAGTATCTGATTAGCTATAGCTATACGGTCTTGTCAAGGCATCTTGGATGGGTTAAGCATATTAAGCTTTTAAATACTATTCCTGAAATAATAAGAGCGGCTGCAGCCGATGCGCTGCTTCCTGTTTCATGCTCAAATATATACCAAAAGTGTTCTATATGAAAGTGCTGCAATTAGACGTGAATAGAATAGAGTTCAAGTTGGTCAAGCCTGAGGCTAGCGCATACGAGCCTGCAGACTACAAGAGCAAGGATGTCTCTGATGCCTTGGTTATGATGGTATCAATAGAGTCAGGAGATACCGAGGCCGAAGCCAAGGCGGCAATAGAGGAGAGCATTGGCTTTGCGAAGAAGCAGAAGCTGCATAAGTTAGTATTATACCCTTTCGCGCACCTCAGCAGCAACCTGGAGAGCATAGAAAGGTCTATGGAGCTTTTCAAGTCTATGAAAGGCTACGCGACCGAGCATGCGGGCGAGTCGATAGAGGTAATATCCGCGCCGTTCGGCTGGAACAAGCAGCTCAGCCTAGAAATAAAGGGGCATCCCCTTTCGGAGCAGTCACACAGCTACGGCAACTCTGCAAAAGTCGCTGAGAACGGCAGGGCAAAGGCGAAGGCAGGCGATAAGAAAATAGATATATCTATAGTCAAGAAAGCGGACTGGTCAGGCCTTCCTGACACCGACCATAGGACCATAGGCGAGCGCCTCAATCTGTACAGCTTCCAAGAGGTATCGCCAGGAATGGTTTATTGGCATCCGAACGGTCTGATAATGTACAATGAGCTCAAAAGCCTCATGCGTGATAAGGAAGCCGAATATGGTTATCAGGAGATATCAACCCCGGCAATTGCTAATATAGCCCTGTGGAAGGTCAGCGGTCACCTGGACCACTACAAAGATGATATGTTCATGTTTGAGTCGTCAATGGGCGACGTTGGGCTGAAGCCCATGAACTGTCCCTCATCAATATTAATATTCAAGACGAAGAAATGGAGCTACAAGGAGCTGCCATTTAGGACTGCAATATTTGACAGGATATATAGGAGCGAGCTCAGCGGGGTGGCGAGCGGCCTATTTAGGGTCAAGGAGATGACCCAGGATGATGGGCACATATTTGCAAGGGAGGACCAGATAGAATCGGAGATAATACTCCTGCTAAAGATGATACGTGAGACCTATGACACATTTAATATGAGCTTTACTGCAAAACTCTCAACTAAGCCAGATAACCATATGGGAAGCGATGACCTCTGGGAGAAGGCCGAAGCTGCACTCAAGAATGCGCTTGATTACAACCACATGAAATACGAGGTCAAGGACAAGGAGGGTGCATTCTACGGTCCAAAGATAGACTTCGATGTGAAGGACTCCATGGGAAGAACATGGCAGTGTGCGACGATACAGCTGGACTATCAGCTTCCACTGAACTTCAAGCTAGAGTATACTGGCGAGGATGGCAAGCAGCATACCCCAGTTATAATACACAGGGCTATACTGGGCACCATAGAGCGTTTTCTCGGTGTCATGATAGAGCACTATAATGGCAAGTTTCCGACATGGCTCGCACCTATCCAGGCAATAGTAATATCAATATCCGAGCCGGTAAATGATTACGCTATATCGGTGCATGAAGCGCTGCGCAAAGCTAAGATAAGGGCAGAACTTGACATATCAGACAAGACCCTCGAATACAAGATAAGGGATGCACGTCTCCACAACATACCATATATAATAGTAGTAGGAGGCAAGGAGAAGGAGGCGCAGACCATATCTGTTCGCAACCTTGAAGGCAAGCAGAAATATGGCATAAAGGTAGATGCCCTGGTAGCCGCGCTGAAGGACGAGATAAGCATAAGGTCAAATTCCTATAAGGCATTTGAATCCATAAGTGGGAAAGAGTAAAAGCGCATGGGCTTAAGCCCATGCATAGCAAAAGCTATTATTGCGTAGTCACGGAGACTTCAGCAAGCGAGACCTTGTTCTTGTAGGCCTTCCTCTTCTTCATGTCAGACCAGCAATCCTTGCATATGACCAGCCTGTTTGTCTTGCTTGCGCGTTGCGAGCTCTTCATGCAATCGTTGCATATTTTCCTTCCGCAATAATTGCATACTACATATTTGTATATCTCTTTCCTACATCTTTCACAAAGCATTGCCAAATGAACACCTCTTAAGCATCAGATCATTGGGGGGCAGAATAGATGCCCCTCGAGTAGACCGGTTTTATACCTTTTTTATTTATTTGTTTATAAATAATGTATAGTATAGTTGTTTACCATGCAAACTTATATAAAAACCTATGGTTGCACACTTAACCACGCTGACAGCGACATAATGGCTTCGCTGATACAATCCACGGACATAGGCATTGCTCCATCTGAGGACAAGGCTGATGTAGTGATACTTAATACCTGCACGGTCAAGAAGCAGACCGAGCAGAAAATACTTTATGCCCTAGACAAGCTTGTCAAGGAGGGCAAGAACGTGGTTGTGACAGGCTGCATGGCGAGTGCTAACCGTGATCTCATAGTGAAGCATGCGCCCAACGCCCCTATACTGACTACTTCAAACACGGATAGGATAGTGGAAGCCCTGTTGTCTATGGATAAAGGCGCTGCCTCCTCATTCACAGAAAGGCGGAGGATAGATAAGGCCAGTCTGATAAAAGCAACAGGCAGCATAGTTGCGCGAGTTCCTGCCAGCGAGGGCTGTCTGAGCAATTGCACATTCTGTGAGACCAAGCTGGCAAGGGGGCCCCTGAACAGCTTTCCGGAAGATACGATTGCGAGGGCTGTAGAGTATTGCTCTAGAAACGGGTCAAAGGAGATAGAGATAACATCGCAGGATCTTGGCGCATATGGCTTTGACAGAAAGACGGACATATCTAAGCTTATGAAAAGGATTGCAAGGGTGCCTGGAAACTTCAAGGTTAGGATAGGCATGCTCAATCCCGAGCATCTGCACAAGTACCTATATGACCTCATAGAAGCAATTAATGATGACAAATTTTACAAGTTCATACACATACCAATACAATCTGGGAGCGATAAAGTTCTTTCTGACATGAGAAGGTCATGCTCCACAGAATCATTTGCAGAATACGTGAAAGAACTGAGGAAAGGCGTACCTAGGATTTCAATAGAAACAGATATAATTGTAGGTTACCCAACAGAGAGTGATAGTGATTTTGACATGACCTTGGATATGATAAAGGATATAAAGCCGGATATCACTAATATATCGCGCTTCGGAGCCAGGCCTAACACTATAGCCGCAAAGCTTAAGCCCCTAGACCCTGAAACAGTAAACAGGCGCAGCTCAGAGCTGAGCAGGCTCGTGCGCAGCGTGCAGAACGGCATAAATGCCAAATACATTGGAAAGAAAGTTAATGCGCTTTTGACAGAAAGCAGTCCAAAGTCATTGAATGGCAAAACAGATTCATACAAGCAAGTAGTTCTTCCAGAAGAGCCAAGCGTTGCTTTGGGCACCACCATAAGTGCCAGCATATATGCCGCCTCGGCGAATGCGCTTTACGGTTCTGTAAGAGGTATCTGAATGTACGGCAACAAGATAACCGAATATTTGAAGGCAAATGGAATAAGCATAGGGGACAAGGTGCGCATAAGCTACAGCGGTGCAGCCATAGAGGGCGAGCTGATGCCCAGCACCGAGTACAACGATCCAGATATACTGATTATAAAGCTAAAGAATGGGTACAATATAGGAATAAGCTTCTCTAAGGTGAAGCTGGAGAAGCTTGAGAGCTCCAACACACCAATAGAGTTTCCAAAAGTGAAGCTCACAGAGCAGAAAGACCTTCCACGCATATCAATGATATATACCGGGGGCACAATAGGCAGCAGGATAGACTACAAGACTGGCGGAGTGTACATGCTTACCAAGCCTGAAGAGCTCCTCTTCGACGTGCCCGAAGTGTCAAATATAGCAAACATAGACATAGAGCCGCTTTTCAGCATAGCCAGCGAAGATATGTCTTATCTTGAATGGCAGAAGATAGCAGAGGAGACAGCCAATGCCCTCAATAAAGGTGCAAGGGGCGTAGTAATAACGCATGGTACAGATACAATGCATTATACATCCGCTGCACTGAGCTTCATGCTACAGGGCATTAATGCCCCCGTGGTTCTCACCGGTTCCCAACGCAGCAGCGACAGGGGTTCGAGCGATGCTTTCATAAATCTCATATGCTCTGTATATGCTGCCGCGCAATCCAATATAGCGGAGGTCGGAGTGTGCATGCACAACACAAGCTCAGACGATGAGTGCGCATACACACGCGGCACTAAAGTCAAGAAGATGCACACATCAAGGCGCGATGCATTCAGGGCCATAAATGGCAAGCCGCTTGCATACATAAGCAGGGATGGCAATATAAGGTACAATTCACAGTACCACCAGGTGCAGCCAGATAGCAAAGAAGTGCATGCGCAAACAAAATTCGAGCCCAAAGTCGCAATAGTCAAAGCATATCCGGATTCAGAGCCTGATATAATGGATTTCTACCTAGGTAAAAAATACAAAGGCGTGATCATAGAGGGCACAGGCCTGGGACACGCCCCTGTATCAACTTCGCACCCGGAATACCTATGGCTGCCTAAGATCAAGGAAGCAGCGGATTCTGGCATGGTCATAGGGATAACCTCGCAATGCACATATGGGCGCGTAAACAGCAGCGTCTATAGGAACCTGCGGCTAATTAGCTCTGCAGGAGCGATATACTGCGAAGACATGACCACAGAAACCGCATATGTTAAGCTCGGATGGCTACTGGGCAATTATGATGCTGCTAAGGCAAAGGAACTTTTGCCTACCAACCTAGTTGGCGAGATAGGAACAAGGAGCGAGTATGATGATTTTACTGATGAAGAGGGATAAATATGGCATACAATAGCAACATAGGCAACGCGGTATTTGCGCTGGGGATAGTGATACTGCTCTTTACATTCTACGAAGCGTATTCGCTTTACACGCAGATGCTTTCAGCTTCAACACAGCCACCTGCCCCAATATCTCTGAATAACACCTCTGCTAATTCCGTTGGTGCTGCACTTGCAGATATACTCCCTAGCACGCTGCCCTCAAAGTCGCTGTTCTATGATCTATTAGCAGTATTCGTGCTTTTCGTATTTGGGAGTATAGGATATAAGGTAGCCAAGCTGGGGCTTGAGATGAAAGGCCTAGATAAGCCGCAGAGCACAAAGCAGCAAAAGTGATAATCGATGGAAGACAAGACCATAGACTACTATAAAGGCATTGGATTCATGTGCGGGCTTGAGATACACCAGCGCTTGGACACTGCTAGCAAGCTCTTCTGCAGGTGCTCGACGAACCCGGAGAACGATATTGAATATGCGTATGTAGACAGGCAGCAGAGGGCCGTGGCGGGAGAGCTTGGTGTAATAGACCCTTCAGCAAGGTTTGAGGAGAGCAGGCAGAGAGTATTCAGGTACAAGATATATAGGAATAGCAGCTGCTTGGTTGACATAGATGAGGAGCCGCCACATGAAATAAACCATGATGCACTTTCAATCGCATTGTCTATTGCAAGTGCGTTCGGCATGCCTATATTTGACGAGCTTCAGCCGATGAGGAAGGAGGTTGTAGACGGAAGCGATCCAAGCGCCTTTCAGAGGACGGTTCTGATAGGCAGAGGGGGCAAGATGACAATAGACGGCGTCCAGGTGGATATAACAGACATGAGCCTTGAGGAAGAATCAAGCGGGATAGTAAAGGCTGAAGGCAACGTTATGACTTATGATACATCCAGGCTGGGCATACCACTGATAGAAATAGATACTGGGCCTGACATACCTACTCCTGAATTCGCAAAGAAGGCCGCACTTTACATAGGAACGGTGCTGCGCCTTTCAGGAAAGGTAAAAAGGGGCATAGGAACAATAAGGCAGGACGTTAACGTATCGATAAAAGGCGGCGCAAGGATAGAGATAAAGGGGCTGCAGGACCTCGATTTCATGGACAAGTATATAGATAATGAGGTGCTCAGGCAACAGAATCTGCTCAAGATAGTCGATGTGCTCAAAGAAAGGAATGCAAGTGTGATGGGGATAGCGGACTTATCGCAGCTGTTCGCAGGCACAGGCGTGAGCATAATAAAGAAAGGCATGGAGAACGGCGGAGCGGTCATGGGCTTCGGCCTGAAAGGATTCAAGGGCGTGCTCGGCACTGAGATACTGTCAGGGAGAAGGCTTGGCACTGAAATAAGCGATTACGCTAAGATGGCAGGCGTGGGAGGCATAATACACAGCGATGAAGACCTAAATAAATACGGCTTCAGTGCAACAGAGCTCGAAGGAGTAAGGAAGGCGCTAGGCATATCGGAAGCAGATTCGTTCATATTAATCGCTGCAGAGAGAAGTAGATGCCAGAAAGCAATAAGCATAGCAAGGGATAGGGCGATTCAGTCTATTTCTGGCGTTCCTTTGGAAACACGGGCTGCAGTCAATGACCAGACATACACAACTAAATTCCTACGCCCATTGCCCGGAGGTTCACGGATGTACCCCGAGACCGATATCAAGCCAATAAAGGTTACACAAGATGTGCTTTCGTCCGCAGAGAAGAATGCACCGAAGCTGGACCAAGAAGTTAGTGCATTGTCAAAGGACCTAAAAGATGCACAGCTTGCAAATGCGCTCATACTTTCAGGCAAGCTGCCGCTTTATAAGGCAATAGCAGGAAGCACGGCAGCTGACAGGCGTTTCGTAGTTTCAGTGCTCCTGCAAAAAATGACCGAGCTGCGCCGCAAAGGATATGCTGTCGATTCGGTACGGGACGAAGACCTCGTTGCAGTCTTCAAGAGGTACGATGAGGGTACAATAACAAAGCAGGCTATTGAAGAAGTCATAAAGGCTCTATCAAAGGGCTCTTCGAACATCGACAAAATAATAGCGGATGGGTCGTTGCACAGGATATCCGGCAAGGCCTTAAAGGATTTGGTGAGCAACTTCTCGAAGAGCGTGCAATCATCAAGCAAGGACGATCTTCGCAACAGAATAATGAGCAAATACCGGCTTGTCATAGATGGAGAAGAGCTCAACAAGGTCCTATAACGCCCATACTTTCGGTTACACTATTATAGCTGCCAATTATAATACTCGGAATTGCTTATCAGAGCAATAACCATATGCCACACATGGCAAACAAATAAATCTTAATATTTGCGGATATCTATACAGGTGATGAAAATTACCGAGAGAAAAGATAAACGTGGCATGCTATTCCTGCTACTGATACTGATAGTGGCTTCTGTTGTATACTATTCAACCGCAGCGCTGCCCCAGCCATCCAACGACGACATCGAATACATGTCCATGGCATACTTTACTTCATATGGCGGCCCGCTGCTATACAACACATTCCCGTTCTCCGTATCCTACGGCATCGTGCTGCCCCTAACACTATTCTATCGCATCTTCGGCTTCAGCATGTTCACAGGGATATACTACGAAATTGCGTTGACACTGGTTGCCGTAGCTCTAGTATACAAGGTAGCCAACCAATATTCAAAATACGCAGGTGTGCTCTCGGCACTGATATTTGCTTTCATCCCGGCAATTATTGGAGTATCAAACGCCATAGTGCCGGATGTGTTCGTGCTGGTCATGGCACTCGCGTCAGTAGCAGCCTTGCAGGCGGCACTGCATAGGAAAGGCTCACGTGAATATTACATGCTTGCCGGCTTGCTGGCATTCCTGTCCACATTTGGAAATATACTAGGATACATCTTTTTGTTGCTGCTTTTCATATACATCATATTCAATTACCTAAAGACGAAATCGGCAAAGCTCTTCGGTTATGCTATGCTCGGCATAGCAATGGGGTTTCTGATAAGCATGCTCATAGGCTGGTATACCTCAAATGGTCTCTACCTGCCCTCCGGTGAGGTAAAATATCCATATCTAATCTCTACATATTACCTATTCCGCTTCTATGCACCTACCTATAACAACCCTCCGTCGCCGTTTTCCATAGCTCCATTATCCCTGATATACGGCATGTTCTTTCTGCCAACCAAATACCTGTTTCGTAAGTTTACAATACAATTTGTATGGCCATATGCATATGGGAGCCTGGCATATATGGTAATATTCTCGCTGATATACTCTATAAGGAACAAAACAGTAAGGAAATATGAATGGTTGCTCCTGTGGGCAGCAGGTGTATTCATAATCCAGCTCTTCGCAATAAAGCAGGGCTTCTTCGAATATTCCAGGTTTGAATTGCTTCTGATAGCGCCGCTAGCAATATTCTGCGGCGTGGTGCTGTCCGATTATCTGGTCTCTCTAGAGTGTAAGAGCCCGGCGAGAAAGGAGCATAGGAAAAGCATGAAGTTGACTTTATACACTGCCCTAACGATTCTTTTGTTCTTGAACCTTTATTTTGGGGCACTGTATAGCGTCAAAAACATATACACGACGAATATCCTATATAATGGCATCGATAACATATCAAGTGAGCTGTCTACGCTGCCAGAGAATCCATACATATATATTGCATATCACATGCCTCCTACAACCTCAGGCAGGCTTGATATAATGTTCTATTCATCGATGTACGGTGTGAACATCAGTAGATTCAGGCCTTTTTCAGGTAATTGCAGCACAGTAATGCCCGGCTCATACTTAATACTTCCAATAACTAACACGACACCGTACCCCCTGCAAACCTGCTCTTCTGTGCTGATATATAAGACACAACTGTCTGAAAATATGACATATGGGTACGCATTATTCAGGACACAATGATTCGAAACGACTGTATCCGTAATTCCGATATTTATATATACGTTACCCAATATAAGTTAATATAAGACAATGATAGGGAGGGCAATGAATAGACTGAACGCGATATACAGGGTTGCTTTGATGCTGATAATCCTCAGCGGCACAACAACTGCAGTGCATACTCCTACATCTATCAACAGCGGTTGCAACCTATCAATAAACGCATCAGGCACAAACTACAACCTCAGCGGTGGCTCTTGCAAGGCTTACAATATAACATATCTAAGCGGCGTAGCCAATACGAACCTATATTGCAATGATGTGGAGCTTTCAAACGCTTCGAATATTCTTCTCACAAGGGGCAATTATAATGACAGAATATATACTTGTTCATTCAACAATCCCACAATACGGTTAGGCGCGAGTTCATCGCTGGATATAATAGGCTCCAATAGCCCATCGTTCAAACCTATATTCTCAGGTGCGAATTCTAATATAACTGTTGGTTACTTCTTGACTGTGAACGTTTACGAGCCAAAAGGCTTCAATTCGACAAAAGAGTGGGGAGACCGACTGACGCATTATAGTTATATACTGCCTACAATAAACAATACCATGCCAATAAACAACACGCAGTTGCAGATGGCTACTTCATTCTCGCCCTATATACTCGGCATCATACAGCAATTGAAAAAGAGGGTGCCTTTTGGTATATATAACGAGACAAATTCAACGATATACCTATCGCAGAATCCAATATACACAAGTTATGGAACTATATACGGCAGCAAGACCTACACCCTACCCAGTTATACAATAAATGCAACATCCACGACATATTACAGCCCATATAATGTAGAATACTCATTTTTCGCATACGATCAGTTGATTATGTTCAAAGTCAACATGACCTCAAACATCAACATAACCCCGCTGTATATACAGCCGATATATCCACCATTTAACTTCAGATATATACCCAATGCGCCAGGAGGGAAATTTACCATAAAATGGCTGCTGTCTATCCCACCTCAGGATATGAATTGGTCATTTAACTATCACATATATAGGTACAATTCTATGCAGGGTTTCTCAATTAACCCGTTCAACACTAGCATCGGTCCTTATGCTAGCTTTGTAGACTTGCTGACATTCCCACCTGCGGGCTATACCCCCGAACCTAGCCAGTCAAAGACGTACATATTCAATTATACGTCGAAGCTTGGGCTAGGATTGAACTCATCGATAACTATCGCCAATGGTACTGCTGACGGTGGCAAGGTGAGCTACATACAAGACTCTACTACGCCGTCATTCAGCCAAGGCATAGGGTATTGTAGCAGCATATTCAACGAAACACAGCCTAGCAACATAGTCAATCAGAGCGGTTATTATACAATGGTAAGCGGAGCGCTTCGCCCGTTGGGCGGGCCAGCACTCCCAATCTTATACACTGCACCATGTGCAATAGGGACATATATACGTGGTGACAATATAACTATAATCTGCAATGGCAGCTTGATAAACGATACTAGCATGGGGGTAGAGATATATAACTCCAAAAACATCAACATGCTCTATTGCAAGATCAAGGGAAATGGCATATATATACAAAACTCCACCAATGTGACTATATCAAATACTAGGATAATGCCTGGTCTGGCAAACAGCACTGGCATATATGTCGACTCTTCAAATAATATTAAGTTCGTAAACATAGGTGTATACAACGGGTTCACAGTTCCTTTCGATGAAATTAACTCTAACTCAATCGCATTCTACAACCTGTCTTCCACCAACACTTCCACTATAAACTATATACAAAACCTTACTACTGTATACGGCTCATTCGTGTTAAGCAACCAGTCAGTTCCTTCGAGCTCAGGCCCAGCAGCACAACCGACTTCTTCTACATCATTTACACAGCGCGACTATCTATATTTAGGTGCATTGGCAATCCTGGCGGTATACATATACCTGTTCTTTAAGGTACAGTATAAGCCATCCAAGGAAGGGCGCGGCAGAAAGAGCAAGAGACGCACAAAATCGGTAGGCGCAGCGGTGCATAGAAGCAAGCATGCAAGAGCCGCAGTCAGAAGGTTACGGTAAACTGGGCAGATTCAAGCGGGTGTAGTAGTGTTTATTCCATTTATAAGCGCGATAATATCGTTATCCTCGAACATAATGGCCTTCTTTTCCAATAACGGTATCGTGCTATACCTGTATGACGATATACTCCTGTTCTCTGGGGTAGCAATATTGCTGACTATAAATTATAAGAGCCTTTTGAGCATGGCGCAGAGGATAGATAGAAAATATTATCTTGCGCTGCTCGGAGTCCTCCTGGTTTTCCTCGCTATAGCACTTATTCTGGTGACGCCGACTTTCATGATATACAATGACGAGTATATATATGGCGCGATAGGCAAATCGATGATTTACAATCATCTAGCGGGGATATGCAGTTTCTCATCAGCTAACTATTGCGTGCCCGGCACGGAGGGGCTTTTCCACCAACCTACAGGTTGGGCTTTCCTCGAAGCCATTGCATTCCTTGTAACAGGTGTAAAAATATCAACTATGTTCGGCCTGGAACTGATAGTAGCAGCTCTAGCTGTGGTACTGGTGTTCTATGTTGCCTATGATATGTTTGAAGATCCGAGGATTGCAGTTGCCAGCAGCCTCGTACTGGCACTGACTCCGCTATTCATGCGTTACGCACGTTCTGCAGTACCTGATATGTCAACGGCCATGTTCGGCCTATTGGCCGCGCTGCTGCTTATGGAATATATGCGCACGAAGAAGTTTGCCCTTGGCTTGGCCTTAATATTTGCAGCAACCTATACTATGACTACAAAGGTTGATGGAGTAATAATAATACCTGTGCTTTTGCTAGTGCTGCTGACTTACAGGTATAATTTCTCCGGCCCGAAGGCGAGGCTGCAGGTATATAAGCTGCTAGCATTAGTCATAATATTCGTACTGGTGGCATTCCCACAAATTATCTTCATATTTATAGCGAACCAGCATGGGTTTGGGGTGAATCCAGGTCTGCCTAAATTCAGTCTTTCAGACTTCATGCAGAATTTGCCGCAGAACGCACTATTCTGGTTCGGCACTTACGACTACACAACATTCTCATACCGGGGCATAAGCTACATATACAGCGTTGAATTTCCAGTAACCTATACTATATTCGCCATATTAGGTATTATATTCCTCGCTAAAAGGAAGGATACAAGAAATCTGGCATTGCTGCTTTCGTGGTTCTTAGCTATATTTGTATTCTATACTGCCTATTATGCCGGCGGAGCCCTATATAGCGACGGTGACGATATACGCTACTTCCTTCTGGCGTTTGCACCGTTGAGCATACTTGCATCTGTGGCGTTGTTCGGCACGTATGATCTCGCAGTAAAACGCATAAAGTTGCATCATCCGAATAAGAAAACTAAGAAGCACATGGCAACTGCAATATTTCTGGTACTGCTTGCAATACTATTATCGGAGGGATTGGTTCAGATCTTTATGATAGTTGCGCAGAACCCTTCACAGTATTTTGCCTTTGCCGGCGAGCGCGCGAGCTATTACCTAATAGAATCATATTATAAGAGCATACCTGCTAACGCCATAGTGCAGACGTTCAAGCCACCTCTATGGTATCTGCTTGGGGTGCCAAACATATATGTAACATGGAATACTATACCATCATATGCACAGGCATACGCCAACCTCTCAAAAGGCGGCGTCTACTTTGATTACGGTGTGAATTGCGTAGAAGGTGCAAGGGCATACTATCAGAATACTTCCAACATATGCTATAACTTCATGCACACTCATATAACAACGCCGATTGTAATAGAGCCATTCGATAAGGATTCATGGAATACAACACTAGGACTATATAAGGTACTAGGTACTACAAACGCAAGCAATTCAAGTAGCTGATTCAGCGAAACTGGATGCACTCGCATCCTATATAATCTACTTTTTATAGTATATATTTCCCGTATATGCTCCCCATATCGGTTTCAGGCCCTTTACTGATGCGTTGTCATAAACGTCCACATATAGGGTAAGGTTGCATAGCGATGGATTATAAGCCCATTTCTCGTTTATGCTCCATACATTAAAGCTGTTTATTATGCTGATATTATGTGGTGTGGGTATTATGATATAGGTGTTGTCCGGTATGTCAGAGCATTTCGGCACTGATATTCCACCATAGATATCGCCGTTGCTGTATTGCTGGAAGGACTGCGTCTGCGCATAGCCCATAAAATACTGGGAGTAGTATGGAGTCAATGCCGAGCCGTATATGTTTGCCTGTGACAGATTTGGTATCTTGCTCAGGTACTCTCCAATTATCCTGTCGAAGAGCACCGTGTTATGGTTGGCGATGTAATAATAGTAGTCCATCTTTATTGTAGTGCCAAATAGGAATATCAGCAGCAGCGCTATGATGCTGAGCCATAAAATTCTCCTATTGCGGAATGTGCCCTCATAGAGCTTTGTCAATCCAATGCCTATGAGCAGCATCAAGGGCACGGCGATTATGATGCTGAACTTCATCAGCCTGTATATCGGGAAATAATGCGTTATGTTGAAGCTCATAGTTCCGAATTCCATATAGCCCATTATGAAAGCTGCCCATAGCAGCACAAAGTATGATCTTTTCTCCTTACTGAATAATAGGTATAAGCCGAACGCCACTACGAAATACGAGAAGAACCCTACGTCATTAAGGTTGATACTATCAAAATTGAAGAGTTGACTGTATACATTGCTAGCATAGGATAATGCACCGCTAAAGTTAAGAGTTAGCAGGTCATACGGTACCACATATGCGCGATATGGAAAGAATTCATTGAAATAAAACCAAATATCCGAATTGGTATAATATATGGTATCGGGCTGTCCTGCGGCGCTGTAATAGCTACCTGTGAGCGAAAACTCATAGAAGGGCTGGCCATTATAGGCGAGGCTGAGGTTTATGAAACCCATCAATATTACTGCAGTGAACAGACCGAGTAGGTATAGGAACGGCGTATAATTTATCCTGAACGATTTTCTCTTATGCACATCGATAATGGCAGTGGCGACAATGTAGAAAAAGAAGAAGAGCGCATATATGAAAGCAAGGGGATTGATCAACGCAGCTACGAAAGTCAGCGCGCCAGAAGCCAGGTAGTACCTGGCTTTGTTGCTCTTCTTGGCGTATATAAATAGCAGCATCGAAAGTACAAGCCAGAACGCCAGTGGCTCCATAGATATCGCATCGCTGCTATATTTTAGTGCTATCGGATATATTGAGAAAAGCGATGCTCCGAGGAGTCCGGCTCTCCTGCTGTACACCTCCTTGCCTATCAGATATGTGAGTACTATCAGTCCCAGGTAACATACATATGAATACGCTCCTGCGGCGAGGTTGGTGTAGCCGAACAAATATACGAAAAATGCCAGAGGATACAAAAGCATGGGTCTTATTGAGAATATGTTAGCATTCTCTGTGAACGTCCCTTGCAAGATGCTTGGCGTGAAGCTCTCATAGGCGAAGTCATTGCCATAGTAGCTCATCCCCTTGTATAAGACACCCGCCAACACTGCGCCAAATATCAATATCGTGAACAGTAACGCATAAGCCGTCTTCGGCGATACGTCTGGGATGCCACGCAGCGTTGCTTTAAGCGAACCGTGCCTGCCTGAATGCCTTATGCGTTTAACTCCAACCATAAATATACCCTGTGATACCCGATCTGCTCAATATCAGATCATACATTCTTCTGCATTAGGGTTTTTAGCGGTATTGATAGGATTGTTCCATTCATATTGGTGAATAGTGCATTGTTCCTGGTTATCACAACTTCATTTGAAAGATGTGGCATATGTATATCTGTGGCGTTTATCAAGTCGCCATTCGTAGCATTAAGAACGTACAAAACCCCACCGTCATTGACTATGAAAATAGTGCCATTGTAAATGTTAGGATTGCTTTCGCACTGCCCAGTGCTGAAGATCCATAGAACCCTGCCAGTCGAAGCGTTGAAGGCATATAAGTTGCCTTCATAGTTCGTATCAGAAAAGCCTATCCCATGCCAAAGCGTTATCGCAGACATGGTGGGCTCGGTGACATACATATATGGCTGTACAATATGTGCTGATTTTATAGGTATCACAGTATTAGTCTCATTCTCATTTATTACCCACTTAATAGCACCTGTTCTGCTGTTAAGGCCTACTAGAATGGGGTTGGTATACTCGCTATGGTTAAGGTAGCCAGTTATGACAGTCCCTTTATAATAGGCGGGCACCACATCATTTATGCCCCCACCTGCAGTGCTGAAATTATGCGTCCAGATAATATTGCCGTTGGTTGCATTCATGTCAAAAAAGGTAAAGTTGCCGGTTATTGGACCGCGCGTATACCCCTTCGCGTATCCCCCGCCAAAATACAGATTGTCGCCAACCAAGAGTGGTGAAGACATAGTGTCTGGCAAGCCAGTATAAATTTCTCTGATCTGCTTTCCCGAGGTGGCGTTGAAGAAATCCACGAAGCCTGTTCCAGCGGCGATTAGTGTACCATTATAATACACCATAGTGGGCATAACCGGTCCGGTAAGTGTGCTATTCCATACTATGCTGCCATTGTTTATATCGAGTGCATATATCCCATCATTGTTGTTCAGATCGGCAGGTTTCGGCACTTCAGCGTTGTTGCCTGTAGTTACATAAACATAACTGCCTACAGTTATCGGCTGGTCAATGACCTGATTGGGGAAATAAGTTCTCCAAACAAGCTTGTTGGTGTGCGCATTTATTGCTGCTACAGAACCATGGGTCTTAGTATAATTGGCAACTAGCTGATACTCATAAGGCCCGGCTGTGCTGGCAAGTATCAAGCCCTTATATACTGTTAACGGACCCATTATAGTATCATTAAGCGTTATGTTTATATTGCCTATACTTTCATTGACTATATATGTGTGGTTTGCACCGCCATCGTACATATGTACTTGCCCTATACTGCCCCAGCTCAAGTTAAGCCCCCGCTGGGCTGGAGTGCTGTGGCTTATGGCTTCGGGCAGATACAGCACAATCACAATCACAGCTATAATTACCATTATTGCCCCAGCAATGGCGAAGCCAGTATACTTTTTGTTCCAAGCAGGCACCCCGTTGTGCTCTGTTCTTGTCTTGCGCCTCCTGTGCCTCTTCTTATCTATATTATTTGCCCTGCCATTGCTGCCTGCCATTAAATCACATTCAACAACTATGCCTTTGGATACTAATCCTGAAACTTATTAACAGTATATAAAAGATAAGGTATAAAATCATTATATAGGAAAGATAAGATAGCGATAATAATGGCAAGGCATAAGTCTCAAAGCGCACTGGAATTCCTATCCACATATGCATTTGTGTTCTTGATGCTCGCCATAGTAATATCGCTGCTGTTCATATTTGCATCGTTGCCGAGGTCGCTGCTGCCCAGCCAGTGCACTTTCTACAGCGGCTTTACCTGCATGCAAGCTATATACACAATAAACACGACAGCGGGGCACGGCGCTGAGCTATTCATAGTTGCAGAAGATACACAGCCTGGCATAGTAAATGTAAGCAGCTTCAGCGCATACCTAAATTTCCATACGAGCAATGCCGGCAGCTGCGAGCCATCAATAGCTACAGCCGGTCAAAAGATATATTGCATAGCTAACTTTACCGCCACGCCCACGCTTGCAAATACTTACGATGGAACATTTAGGATAGATGCAGCCTATTGCGCCTCGGGACTCAATACAATATCCAACGAGAGCTGCCGTGCAAACACTAACTTTTCATATACTGGCCACATAACTGTGCAGGCTTCGAAATTTAGTATAGGCAGGACGATGGTAGTTCCGCTTACTCTTACAAACTCTCAGAATGCTGCTGTTCCGGCGCATTTCGACCAGATGATAAATTTCTCTGCTTCCAAATACTTGCCATATGTGAGCCCAGATCTTGGCAACATAAGGTTCTATTATGGTGGCAAGGAGCTCTACAGCTGGTGCGAATCAGGTTGCAATACTTCATCAACATCTAATTCGATATTCTGGGTAAGGCTTTCGCAGGCAATACCTGCAAACTCTGTAATGCCCATAGACATGTATATACTGCCTACTTCTGTGGGCTATACCGGAAAGCATGCAGGAGAAGCGCCGCAGTGGACATGCCCCAACCCAACGAACACTGCATCCTGCAGCACGTACGGCAAGTATGATAATGGGGCAAGCGTATTCCCGCAATATTGGAACTTTGCTGGAACAAGTCTACCTGCCTCACTAGTGCCGTATGCAGCATCTGGCGCAACCGTTTCTGTTTTGAACGGACTATATGTGAATACGGGTTCAGGTGCTTGGGCTGGTGTTATCTCAGCAAGCAATTATTCAACACCTATAATAGTCGAGGCATACATTCTGTCGCAATCTGGTGGTGCACTGTCTGGTGGAATAGCACAGCAAATAGGCCCACAACCGACTGCATCAGGCTACGATTTTAATGGTTGGGGTGGCAGTATAGGGGAAGGCAGCATGCAGAACGGGATGGATGGCACGCAAAATATAAATCTTCAGATAGTAACGCCAGGAGTGAATGGCCAGACTTGGTTATCCGGCAACTCGCAAGCATATTATAAGGATTATACTTCTTATCCTGCCTCTTCGACAGATATATCATTTCCCAGTGTTGTATTCATATCAGCTGGTGTATACTGTTGTAGCAGCTCTGATGTCATAGAGTATTATTGGCTTCGCACTCGTGCCTACCCGCCAAATGGCATAATGCCAAGCGTAAGCTTTGGTGCAATTGGTCCTGCATAAGGCTTTTATGGTTTATCGGCACTATTATTATGCTCAAAACGTGTACTTCTGAAGGTGATAAAATGGATGCTGCTCTGGACAACAACAAGAACGTTATAGGCAAGGTAGTGCACATATCTACAGACACACAGAGCATCAGCATAGAGCTGTATGACAAGATCAAGATTGGCGATACTATATTCATAGGCGACGATGATACATACGTGGAGCACAAGATAGAGGGTATGAAAATAGAAGGCATACACGTAAATAAGGGATTCAATGGCGACATAGTTGAGATTGATGTTGCCAAGCCAATCCGTGAAGGCAGCATAGTGTACAAACCAAGCCAATGACCAGGATAATGCCCCAGTAGCTCAGTGGCAGAGCGTCTGCATGGTAAACTTCCTAAAAGAGTTTTAAGCAAGGACCATAAAGCAGAAGGCCGTGGGTTCAACTCCCACTTGGGGCTTATTGCCTGTTCATGTATGTAACAATAGCCTCAGGATTAAGCCTGCCAAGTCCGAATAAGTTCTTGTATTAGTTTGGAGGTATATATGTAGTACCTACGGAGTGAATTTACATGAAGCTGCGCTTTTGCAAACACGGCTATAATTGCTAAAATATGTGTGCTTTCATTCCCTTATCCTTATATCCTTCTCTACCTGACCATCCCTAATATAAATGCTCCTATCAGAGAGCTTCGTCAGGTTCGGATCATGGGTTGCCATGAGCACTGTAATGTTCTCTTCCCTGCTCATCTTCGCCAACAGCTTCAGCACATTCTCAGAAGTCTTCGAGTCTAAGTTCCCAGTCGGCTCATCTGCGAGTAGTATTGGCGGCATGTTTATCAGGGCCTGCACTACTGCGACTCTCAACTGTTCGTCACTACTGAGATCTTTTGGCTTCTTATAAATTTTCTCACCGAGGCCAATCTCTGTAAGCAGTCTTTTGGCCAGCTCTACTCCTTGTTCGTTATCCTTGCCGTATATCATCAACGGCAATATTACATTCTCTAGCACATTTAGGTATGGCACAAGGTTATACGGTTGAAATATGAAGCCTATCTTTTCGTTTCTAAACAATGACAGCTTCCTGCCAGAAAGTGAGGAAGCATCAACCCCGTCTATGACTACTCTGCCACTCGTGGGCATGTCGAGTGCACCTATAAGTGTGAGAAGAGTCGTCTTGCCGCTGCCCGAAGCGCCAAATATAGTTACGAATTCGCCTTTACCAATTGTAAGCGAAACATCCTTAATTGCAGTGCGCTCTATCTCCCTAGATTTATACACCTTCCATACTTGGTCTACTTGAATCACGGGTGCATCCCTATCCTTACGTCTCCTGCCTGTCATCGTAACACCTCATATATCATGGGTCATATTTTTAGGGAAGCTGGCGCTTGCAACCCCCACATTTGTGAGCACGAGCACCTCATATGATGCATTGCTTATGCCCCTATACAGTCTGCCCTGGTATGTGAATGTTTCATTTGAAAATGGCAGCAGCACATAGCTCGCATTGGTTGAGCTGCTATTATATATGGAGAACGGCGAAGCTACGTCTTTCAACACTCCGTTTTTTTCTGCTGAGAAATCTATGCATCTTGGCAGTCTCCATTGGATAAATACATCAAAAGGGCTTGTGTTGCCTTCGAAGCCTGATATTATTATAATGTTAGCTGGATGGGGCAACGCTATCTTTTCAGTCCAATGGTATCGATTATGCATTGCATACTCCTTTTCGTATATAGCAGAAGCATTTATGCTTACGCTTGAGTTAGTTTCATTGAAAACCTTTCTCCAAACACTGCTAGCGAACTGTCTTGTACTATCCTCTTCCAATATAATTCCGTATACCGTGATGCCTGTGCTTCCGGTGTTCCTAATGTTTACACTGAAAGATGTTTTGTTTGAGCTCGTAACAATTATTGGCTTGGTAACTGATATGTTTGCATGTCTGTAAAACGGATTATTGCTTATTATATATCTTTTGACAATCGCTTGAGACTGCACCCCGGCGCGCATTTGTGATCCCACTGTTGCAGCATGCTCATTGTCGATTCCGAAGGCTGCGCTCAGAAATGGCAGCAATACAAACCGGTAGGATCCATTTGTATACACAGGTATCACGGTAGGTGACAGATCTACAAGCAAATCTGAAGAGGAGTTTAGCTTGGCAAGCGTATCCAGATGTGCGCTTACCGTACTATTAGAAATTTTCACTGGATAGGTCACATTATCTATGATTATGCTGGCTGAAGATATGTTGAACTTAACTGCATGTATTGAGTCCTTGGGACTTATCTTTAAGGTAGCCACTATATCACTCACATTAATTATACTCATCAGGTCTATCCTCCCGCTGCTATTTATCGGCACCCATTGCGGCGAACCGGTGCCATTGACAAGCACTTCAAAAGAGGAGTAGTTTATGTAAAGTGCCTGGGTACCAATCGGAACATGTGGTGGATCTGTAATGCTCACAGGTATATTCAGAAGAGAAGAGCTGTTATCTGCAACGCTGAAGAAATATGCAAGGCTAGCTATTACTACTATTACCACCATTGGCAGCACAATCCGATTTCTCACCTTTTCTAGAGTAATGCTGTGATAGGGGCCCATATCCTTATTTTTTGTATCTTTTTGCTGCGCAGCTCTTATAACCTCATAATGCTTCCACTTTCTGGCATAACCGTCATGCTTCAGCTTTATAATTCCTAAGGACTCTAACTCATCAAGGTGCTTGCTCACTGTTGATGGTGCAAGATTCAAGTTCTTACTCAGGTCGCTGAGGTTGTTTACCCCCTGATCGATGAGATCCACTATCCTGGCCTTTGTAAGCCCATACTTTGTCATATAATGCATATTTTCAGTAAGAGTTATTTAAACGCTACTAAATGTTTCGCTTTTTATTTCGCTTTTATTACAGGCTAGATTTAAGCTGAAAGCGAAGCATTTTTTGCGATGAAATGCACGTTTAGATTGAGGCGCGTGCAAAACATATAAGAATTTTGGCGGAGCTATTACTTCGGGTGAAATAATGGAAATGAAAGCTGAAGAGTTAAAAGGCATAATTAAGCCTGAAAATACTGCACTGGTTGTTTGGGATGTGCAGAATATGCTGGTCAACCGCATATTCAACAAGGATGAATTCATAACCAATCTGAAAAAGGTCATAGAAGCCGCGCGCAGGGCCGGCATGCCTGTATTCTTCACAAAGATAACGCCATTGCCGGACAAGTTCGAATCGCAGGCGAGGAAAATGGCCTACAAGGGCGGATTTGGGGGCATGAAGAAAGAGGACTTTGAGCTCTATCTGGAGCCAGCCAAAGATGAGACGGTATTCAACAAGCACACCGCCAGCATATTTGTAGGTACACCTTTCGAGCTCATGCTGAATAATGCTGGGATAAAGAACATACTGTTTACAGGAATAGCCACGGAGATAGGTGTGGAATCGAGTGCCCGCGAAGCCTCTAACAAGGGATACCTGCCTATAGTCATAAAGGATTGTGTGTCATCCTCTGACAAGGATGCGCATGAAAGGTCGCTGAAGAACCTTGACAAGATGATGGTTCTGGCTGATTCAGACACCATATCAAACGTGCTGGGAAAATAGCCGTTTGAGGCCATGCGGCTGCTAAAGCCATATTAACATATTGTTATATGAGACACTGATACGATGAGCAAACCTATATACAAGACAGATGCTTCGAACGGAGGCAAGACTGTAGAGATATCTCCCGAAGAGATATCATATGACGAAACGCTTGCAAGCAAGCTTCTCGCCGTAGGAGGCAGCAATATCTATAATATTACCCACATGTCGGACCTCGATGGCATATCTAGCGCCGCTCTGCTCTTCCGGTTCTTTTCAATGCCTCTAGACCACGCATATTTCGTAGACTATAATATTGCTACAATAGAAAATGTGTCGCAATCCATGCACCAGCTGAACCTCAGTGGAGCAACGATAATAATAACGGACTTCAGCAGCAACGCAGCTAACCTTGAAAGCATGGGCAAGTTCATAACGGAGCAGAAGCATGCCGGCAATTCGGTCATATGGCTTGATCACCATCCATGGTCAAGCGACGCTATAGCTAAGATATTCGGAATGCTAGACTATGGCATAGCTGGAGAAAACAACCTGTATTGCGGTGCAGAGATAGTATATAAGGTGCTGTGCTCGGGTAGTGATGACGTGGGCATAGGCAAGGAAATAGCAGACCATGCACATGTCGCGGATTTCAATCTGCTGCCTCCGCCCCCTCCTGGCGATACTTCGCCGAACATATCGCTAGCAATAAACTATTATGCTCATGTAGATAAAAGCAGGCTCTACGAAGGCCTCAGGGGTTTTGTAAAGGACGTGTCAGAAGGCGATTACGAAAGCGAAGGCATAGCTAACGCTACGTCATCATACCGTGAAACTGCCAATGCCGAATTCAAGAAGATGAAGGAGAGTATGGTGACGCTAAACACCAACGGCATAAAAGTGATTATAGGGTTCGGCAAATTGATGCATGCAACATCAGCATGCGGCATGCTGCACGACCAGACTGGCGCAGACCTAGTGATATATGTGAGGACCGATGAGAAGGCGGTGAGCCTGCGCAGCTGGGGCGATGTCAATTGCTCAAATATTGCATTCAAGATGCACGGCGGAGGTCATCCGCATGCCGCGGCTTTCAGGATTGACGAGTTCACCAGCCTGGATACAGATGCGGGCAGGCAGGAATTCATAAAAATTATATCTCCATTAATAGGACTGAGTGTTGGCAATGATAATACTGAAGATAGGGGGCTCGGCGTTCAGTGACAAGCGCACCGGAAAGTCTTTTGTAAACGTAGTGGCGAGGAATGTAGCCAAGGAGCTCCCAAGGAGCGAGAAAGTCTTTATAGTGCAGGGAGCGGGTTTTATAGGGCATAGCATAGCCTCGAAATACGGGCTGTCTAAGCTCAACAGCAACCAGAACCATTGGGCTTTGCTCCGGTACAGCGTGGAGCAGGTAACCAATCAAATAGCAAAGATACTAATAGATAATGGCTTCAGCCCTTTTGTCATGTCAGCGCCGCAGCTCTTCAGCATAAAGGGCGGAAAGGTCTTGGTAAAAGGCTTGGATATTGTCAAGGCATATATGGACAAGGGCTTCATACCAATGATACACAGCGATGCCCCACTGGACGATAAGTATGGCATTTCAGTGCTTTCTGGTGATGATATGGTGGCAATGCTGGCCAACCGCTTAAATGCCGATAAGCTGGTGTTCGGCACTGATGTGAATGGTCTTATCGACAGCTCCGGCAATGTGATAGGCTGCATAAGCAAGAAGAGCATCAATAGCATAAGTATAATAAAGACGGAAGGCACAGTGGATGTAAGCGGGGGCATGAGGAGAAAACTGGAGCAAATCGCATCGACTAGGTCCGGCACAGCTGTATACATAATAAACCTCCGCAGGCCAGGAGAGCTCAAGAAGGCTCTCAGCGGCGAGGGCGCAGGTACGCTAATATACTAATACATATAACGTCTTTTGACGATTCCGTTCTTATCCTTTAAATATATCCTCGATCAAACAACATACCGATAACTCATGGACAGCAATGGAGACTATTCAGACGAAATTGTAGGAATTATAGGCATATTTAGCGGCGAGGTGCCATACATAAAGAGGGGCTCGCAGGCGAAGATATATCCAGGGAAATGGTGCATACCTTCGGGCCATAGGAAAGTAGATGAGACTGAAGAGGAAACGGCAATACGTGAGCTCGAAGAGGAAACCGGGTACAGGGTGCCAGAGGGCAAAACGGTCGAAAATCTTGGCAGGTTCGCATATCTTGCAGAATCCGGAAAAAATAGCATAAAGCTTAACATAACGCTTTTTCTCTACATGACTGATGAAAAGCCTGAGATACGCCTATGCGACGAGCACACGGACTCGAGGTATGTATCTATAGATATACTGTCAGATAAGGAAAATCTATTCTTATATACTCATGCGCGCGGCATATATGATTTCACACCCATAGACAACCTTGTAATTGACAAGTACATGCCTGAAGCATATGACAGGTACAAGAAAGCGATAAAGAGCAAGGCGAAGAGCATCGCATAAGGCTGCCGCTACCTCTTAGTGCGGTAGGTATACCTCAGCGTTATATCTGTTATTACATCCATTGCGTCAACGCACCTGTCTGAGACTGACTCCAGCCCTTCGTATATCTCCTTGTACTTCATAATCCTCTTGACGTCGCTGCCGCGCATAATGTCCTTCAGTGCCTCCCTTAGTATGTCGTCTGCTTCGTTTTCGCTCTTTGAGCACTTTTTGTAGAGCTTCATTATATCTGAACGTATATCAGATACGGAGTCATCGCTGGCGCCCTGGAGCTCTGAAAGCTTGGACACAGCAGATTTGACCACTTTCATGCTATCAATTATGGTTGTACCAAGCCCCTGCATATGCTTATCGCTTTCATGCAGGCCATAAAGATACAGCCTGGAGCTCACCATCTCTTCCGTGTCTATAATATCGTCCAGCCTTTTTGCGAGGTGCGATATGTCAAGGTATGCAATGGAATCGACGCGCACATTGGTTATATAGTTGAATATATCATGCACATACCTGTCTGCGTCATGTTCATTTGCCTTGACATTGTCAAACAGCACTTTCGCGTCTGCAATGTGCCCCGAATCAAGGGCATTGTAAAGAGTCATCGATGCCCTGTCTATATCGTGTATCAGGGAGCTAAATTCCTCGGATAGCATTGTAGTTACAAGCCCGAGCTCCACCTCTCCTGAAGTCTCTATCAATGAGCGCCTTTTTGTTTCGGGCAGAAGGAATATAGTTATCAGGAAGCCCATCAGCGAGAGGGCCCCAAGCACCCCTATGAGCGCATATTTGCCTATACTGACTATAAGCAGCGGAAAAAGAAGCGCAGATATTGCAGCGCCTAGCTTGCCGCTCATCGATGCAAGGCCGTGGCCTGTGGCCCTGTACTGCGTCGGATACAGCTCTGCCGGATAGACGTATGTCGTAGTATTAGGGCCATAGTTGGTGAACAGGAACGTCAGGCCGTATATGAAGAAGAACAGCACTGACGAGATTGCCAGTATATACCTGCCTGCCAAGGCCAGCACGATGAAGGCTATGCCCGTTACAAGGAAGCCTATGTACTGTATTGGCTTCCTACCTTCCCTGTCTATAAGAGATACGGCTATCCAATAGCCTGGCACTGCAAAGAGAACAAGAACCACAGCCGATGTCTTTGTTGCTGCGAGGAGGCCTGAAAAGCCGAAAAGGCCTATAAGATATGGCGTGAATATCGTTGTGCCGTAATACGTAACATCGTTTATGAACCATGATAAGGTAGTGCCAGCAAGAATCTTCCACCTTTTCCTGAAGAATGCCTCTCTTGTAATCGTCCTTGCCTTGCCTGGCTTGCTCGCAGAATGCTTTGCGTTCTTGAACCACTGCGTCTCCTCAAACTTCATCCTATAGTACAGTATGCTTGCAACAGGGATCGCCCCGAAGCCCAGCAGCAGCCTCCATATGAGGCTACCAGGGACATTCATGAAGAAAAGCGTAAGGGCTATCACTATGCCAGCAATTATGCCGAAGCCCTGCATCGCGAATGTCGAAGATATCAGCTTGCCCCTATCGCGCCGGTTTGAGTATTCAGCTACTATTGTGGAGCTCACCGGATAGTCGCCGCCTATGCCAACACCCAATACAAACCTCCAGAAGAGGAGCATTATGTAGCTTACTGAGAGCGCGGAGCCTATTGCGCCGATTATAAGTATGGTGACGGTTATCCAGAAGGTGTTCTTCCTTCCGAACTTGTCTCCTGCTATCCCAAATATGACTGGGCCTACAACTGCACCGAACAGGGCGCTGCTCACCAGAAGCCCGGTTTGGAGGGCATCAAGGTGGAATGCGGGTATAAGGAGCAGTATGGCTACGCCGATGACGAACAGGTCATAAGCGTCAGTGAAGAAGCTCATTCCAGCAATAAGCATTATGCGGATTTGCTTCCTGCCGAGCCCTGATTCCTCAAGGTTCCTCAAGCTAGCCCTTGCTTTTTTGTCTTCCTCCACACTGGGGTTTCAAATGCAAGATATAAAAAAGATTTCATTGCCGCATTCACGGTACATGCAGATATTCGTTATGCGTCAAAGTATACTTCGGCATTTTTAAACATTGCTTGTGAACCTGCTGTTGATAATATGGAAAAATCTATATCCACGAAGGATGAAAGCGTTGGAATACACCGTGCTGTCGTTTGGGCGCCGGGTGTAGCTGTGGACGCAAGCGACCTTGAGAGGTTCATAGAGTTCAAGGAGGGCCATATAAAGAACGGGCTGAGCACCAATAGCATACGTCTGCCTGGCATTTCAGAAGACATAGTGACCATTACAGCTAATTCCCTCTACAAGATGGTAAAAGGCATAATGTCAAGCGATGCGGACCTGGAAAAGCTAAGGAAGGAGCCGATAAGGCGCATATACATGGCAACAGAGAGCACGAACGACAAGAGCAGGCCGCCCATAGAGCAAGCGATAGAGCTTGTATCATCCAAGCTGCTTGCAGAGAACGAGAGCAACAGGTGGATAACTGACATGCTCAAGTCTGCAGCTACTGCAGGCATATTCTATGCATGCCGTGGGGGCGGGTTCTCCCTAAACGATGCAGTAATGAATGTGAAAGGCTCCATGCATATCAAGGACCACGAAGGCAATCCGAAGATAACATCTGCGCTGCTTGTCACTTCGGACATAGCCATATACAACCCTTCAAAGGCCCCAAGGGCAGAGGCAACCCAGGGGTCAGCTTCGACAGCCATGTGGATAACGGCGAATCCAAAGCTGGAGAGAATCGCTGTGGAGGATGGAGTTGGATATTACCACGATGCATTCGCCGACTTCACCAAGTACGGTTCAAGCAATCCGTATGTTCCTTCAGGCCCGTTCTCCGAAGAGGTATTCGTATATGATTGCTCTATGGCCCTAAGCAATTTCGAGAAGGAATACCTAAGCATACACGGAGAGCCTATCAACCTGTACACGCTTGACTTCTATGCTGCCCACGTGCCGCATCCTAAGCAGCCAAAGATGCTTGCCTCGCCGCTGATACTGCACCTGATGAGGATCTACGAGCCGCAGAAGCTCGACGGCATAATATCAAAGATAGGGGCAGCGCCCTATCCGGACTTCAATGGGTTCACCGGAATGCTGAAGAAGAAAATGGAAGCATTAAACGCTCCTGGTGGGAAATTCACGGAGGAATGGGAGATAAGGGAGGCGCTCACCTCAGATAGCGATGTCAACAGCTACTGGTCATGGCTCAAGAACTTCAGGAAGGAGCCTCTTGTAGAAGTAGAGATGAACAGGCTTCACCTCAACGAGGCAGTAAGAATAAACCGCGAAACCGGCAATACCTATACCAACGCGGTCTTCATAAGCAACATAGGGCTCATAAAGTACTTCTCCGAGCACCCCGAAATAGGTATGAAGAAGCTGAAGCAGGGCAAGGAGAGCGTTGACGGCATTTTGCTATCTTATGGCAGCGGTGCAGGTAGCGATGCATACCTGGTAAAGATACCAGCAAAGAGCATTGTGGAGGGTGGTATGGCAGAGCGCATCGATATAGATATAGGCAACGCTGTGAGCATAAATGACTATTCGCAGTACAGGGCACTGCACGAAGCCGCGATGCAGGAGGACAGCGTGAGTAAAGTCATACCAGAAGACATGGACCTTATAGCAGAGGACAAGAAGCTGCTTAGGACAGACAAGCTGAAGGAAGGCTTCCACGTTAACCGCATGAAAGCGACAGGTGAAGGCGCATGGTCATATGTAGATGAAAAAGGCAATATAGAAAGAGTAAGGATAAGGCATTGAATGGAAGGGGCTTACGCCTTCTTCTTCCTAGCTCCAGGAGGCAGCTTAACCTTCAGGTCAGGGTATATTTTTGAAAGCATTTCCTGGTTTATGGAGCTATCGAAACCCATATTGAGCATTACCCTGTTTAGCAGGTATATTCCAGCTATCTTGGCAAGCTTTGCATCAGAGCACGCAGCCTCTACTTGGGCTTTGACTTCTCTCTTGTCAAGCTCCTTGAGCGCATCTCCAAGTGAGGAATAGCCTCCCCTCTTGCCCTGCGCTATCGAAGATGCCAACGAATTCAGCTTCCCAGTGTCTATGCCAAGTATATTGAAGGCCTTGCCGTCTATGCTGTTCCTTATACCTGCAAGGTGGAATACTATCTCTTCCGGCCTGGTCTGGTCGCGTATCCCAAGCCTCTTTATTGCTACCCAGTCCTTGTACTTTACCATGAAGTCTACATATTCAGAAGGTTCGTCATCCATCCAAATCTCACTTCACTTTTGTATTATGTAATATCCGGAAGCCTTTTCCCTTGCAACCCTCTTTATTACTCCTTTTTGCACAAGCGATACTAGCGAGTTGTTTATCAAGCCTTTGGGCCTGTTGCACTTCTTCGTTATGTCATCTGCTGTCTTTATGCTTGTGTCCTTGGTTGCGCCAAGCTCCTGCATGGCCTTTATTATCAGCTGCTCTACTGGAGTCAGATCTGTCATGTTTTCACCTTGTACTACAAAAATATTGAATCAATTTAACATTTGAGCAACATTATTTATTACTTGTTCTACTTCTTCTTCTTGCTCTCCTTGTTCTTCGGCCTCAAATACTTGTAGCCGCACTTCCTGCATTTGGTGCTGCCTGCATTGTTCCTCGCCTTGCACCTTTTGCATATCCATACCTTGCTCAATTCAGCATCTACAACTGGAAATCTGGCCATCAATCGCACCTGATTACAATGAATTTTGGATTAAAATAGCGTAAAACGCAAATCAAACATAGAACGATAAATGCATCTGCGCAATCAAAATAAAGATTTATTTATCTTGAAAGATAAATATATAAAAAGGTTTAGGTCCATTAAATTAAAGTCTTTAAATCTAAGTGTAAAAAAGGCGGGGAAGAAATGAAAAATACAACCTCTACCCAAGTCATGCAACAACAGATTGCCAAGGTCATTGGCAAGCACGTGTACGGCAACCTGAACGGAATAGAAATGAAGAGCCTGACGGACCTCAATGGGCTGACCAAGCTCGTAGTGGACTCTGCGAAGGTGGGAAACCTGCACATACTGGAGCTGATAACCAAAAAGTTCAGCGATGTGAACGGCATACCCGGAGGCATATCTGTGATAGCGCTGATAGAGGAGAGCCACATAGCGCTGCACACCTGGCCAGAAAGCCTCTACGCGACTCTAGACATATACTCGTGCGGGGCAAACACATACCCAGACATAGCGTTCAAGTACATAGTATCAAAGCTTAACCCAAAAAAAGTGAAGAGCTGGTCCGCGGACAGGGGCAATTGAAGCGCAGCAAACAGGCTGCCTTTTTCCCAATGTGCCGCATACTTTTTTATTTGCATCTTACTATACTATATTATAGCGAAAGCAGGGGCAATGCTGCAACTGTGGCATGCGCCCAAATTACGGTGATACAAAATGAGAGTAATAAGACACGATAGAGACCATCCATATGTAGTGAAGTTGGGCGAAGTTCCGGGATTCGCTCAGGTTGCAGGAGATAGCGCAAAGGCGAAGGACTTCCAGCTGCACATATGTGCGTGCGGCCTTTCAAAGCACAAGCCTTTCTGCGACGGCTCGCACGCTCATGTGAAGGGAGAGGAAGATAGCAAGATATTCGTATACGACGAAGAGCAGAAGCGCGAGGAGGTAGCTGGCGAGGAAGCAGCAGAAGTGCTGGAATCGCTGCCAAACGAGTACGAATAATAAATACAACAACTTTTTCTTTTACTGTTCCTTTTTTCTTTTTCTCTTCTTTTCTACAAAACAAATAAAATGCTTCATTGAGCAATAGCAACGATTCAATGAGCGAGAAATATAAGGTCACTCCATGGAAAGTGGAGGGAGTTGTGGACTATGGTGCTTTCGCCAAGCAGGCTGGCATACAGCCTATAGACGAAGAGCTCAAGAAGAGGATAGCGAAGTACACTGGAAGCCTGCATTTCATGCTATCAAGGGGCATATACTATGCGCAGAGGCAGCTTAATTGGCTTCTGGATGAGTACGAAAAGGGCAACAAGTTCTACATATACACAGGCATAGCGCCTTCAGGAAGCATGACTATAGGTCATCTAATACCTTTTGTGCTCACCCAATGGCTTCAGGAGAAGTTCGATGCTGATGTATATATACAAATACCAGACGAAGAAAAGTTCTTGTCGCACAAGGAGCCAGACCTGACTCTGGAGAGGACGCACGCCCTGGCATATGAGGATGCGCTGGACATAGTGTCGCTTGGCTTCAAGCCAAAGAAGACAAAGATATTCCTTGATACTGAGTACGCATCGACTCTTTACAAGCAGGCAGTCAGAGTAGCAAAGCACATAACCTTCTCGATGGTCAAGGATGCGTTTGGTATGACAAACGAGGCAAACATAGGCTGGATATTCTATACGAGCATGCAGGCCGTGCCGGCATTCCTCAAATCGGTAGAAGAGGGCAAGAACGTGCCGTGCCTGATACCCCTGGCCATAGACCAGGATGTGCACTTCAGGATTGCAAGGGATGTCATAGGCAAGCTCGGGTATTACAAGCCTGCGATAATGCATGCAAAATTCCTTCCTGCCCTCAACGGCGCTTCGAAGATGTCGGCAAGCGATAAGACACAGACCATATACCTCAATGATGATGAGGATACAGTAAGGGCAAAAGTGGGGAGGGCGCTTACAGGCCAGCAGGCAACAGCAGAGCTGCAGAGGAAATATGGTGGTGATCCTGAGAAGTGCGTGGTATGCCAGTACTATAAGTACTTCTTCGAGCCCGATGACAAGAAGCTTAAGAAGATATTCGATGCCGAGAGGGATGGAAGCATGCTTGCCGGGGAGCACAAGGCAGCCCTTGCAGCTACGATAAACGAGTACCTCAAGAAGCACAGGCAGAAGAAGGAAAGATATAGGGATAAGCTCGACAGTTTCATAGTAAAGAGCTGAAAATTGCATGGAGGAGGTTCAGGGCGGAAACCCTAGCGAGGTAGAGGAACTAGGCATAAGCACAGCCAGGAGTAGCGGCACGTTTATATCAGGAAAGGTTGTCGGTGCTATCCTATCCTTGGCTATGCTTATATTCTTGGCAAGGGTGCTTGGCCCACAGTACTTCGGCTTCTACACATTGGTCATTTCCTTCTCAATGTTCCTGGGGCTCGGTGGCAACTTCGGCATAGCGACTGCATTAAGAAAGCTTCTGCCAGAAGACAGGGACAAGGCAAAGCAGGGTGAAGCGATAGGCACGGGATACGTAATTACAGCATCGGTGTCAGCAGCGATAGCGGTTGCAGGCATATTGCTGAGCGGAACAATATCTCAATACGCATACCATAATTCTGCCATAACGCTACCTATGGAAGTGGCTTCGATAACTGTGCTCCTTTCTGTATTGGTCAATATGGGCATATCTGCTGTGCTAGCAATGGGCAAAAGCCGGCGCTCCACGAACGTTGTAATAGCATACTCATCGCTCGAATTCGTCTTTACGGTCATATTAGTAGAGCTTGGCTATGGAGTGCTTGGAGCAATACTGGGCATCGCAGCAGGATTGTTCATAGGGGCGACGCTAGCGTTTTACTATATAGCCAAGGAAGTAGGCCTGTCAGCGCTCAAAGCTACCCGCGCAATGGCAAGAAAGCTCACCCGCTTCTCAATACCTCTTGTAGTATCAAATGTAGCGCAGGTAGGAATAGTCAATTTTGGCATACTATTGCTCGGAGTATTTGTAGCTGCAAATATATTGGGCAACTTCGGGACTGCCTTCAAGCTTGGCAGGTTCGTTGAACTGCTGCTAACATCCAGCACATTTGTGCTGCTCCCTGCATTCTCAAAGGCGATAGGCAGTGAAGGCATGTCAAAGCGCATGAGCTCAATATATAACAACAGCATATATTATGCAGTGCTTATACTTGCTCCTGCAATAGCCTATCTGTCTGCAACTTCAATACCTCTGATAAGGCTGCTGTTCTCAAAGGCGTATCCAATAGCGCCTGTGTACTTCTCTTTCATAGCAATAGGCACTTCTCTAGGCCTTCTGGGCAGTTATGCTGGCACTCTAATAATAGGCTATGGTGATACAAAGAAGTTCATGAAGTACCAGATAATCGGAGTGATAGCGGAGCTGGCGCTGCTTATTGCGCTGACTCCATTCATAGGGGCATTCGGCGTGCTCATAGCAATGTTCGCAGTCTCTCCAGTGCTCTTGGATGTACTATACAGCATAGCGCTAAAGGGGCAGTTTTCGCTGAGCCTTGACTATTCAAAAGCGTTAAGGGCTGCAATTGCAGCCTTAATCCCTGGCCTTATGGCGCTTGGCATAGGATATGTGCTGCATTTCCGCATGCTCACCATATTGGTAAACCTCTTTGTAATAGCGGCGCTATACCCTGCAATGCTTTCATACATGGGAGGCATAAATAGGCATAATTTAGATTTCATATCCCGGGTTGGCAAGGGTCATAGCGTTATTAGCAAGCTCATAGGAATGGCAGTTGCATACACAGGCATGTTCATTAAAGAATAAGTATCTATCCAAGATCCGCAGCATCAAAGGGGAGCGCAAGGCATAGGGAATGTTTAAAATCCTTAATGCACTATATATTGCAGTAATTTCAGGCCCTGGTAGCTCAGTGGCAGAGCGCCTGTCTTGTAAACTTCTTGGAAAGAAGTTTAATCAAGAAGTATTGAAAACAGGAGGTCGAGGGTTCAACCCCCTCTCAGGGCTCTACTTTTACGGTAAGGAACCCTTATATAAAGATTTAAATACTTATTTTAAGCGTGCGGGTAATATTTGAAAAAAGGCCAGAAAGGTTAAAAAT
>JBMFWP010000007.1:0-43209 GCA_049965155.1 Candidatus Micrarchaeia archaeon
GCTGAAGAACCCGATAGTTGGGGCGTATGTAAAGACACCAGATCCAGGCATATACGAGCATCTGGCCATATTCGACTTCCGAGGCTTATATCCATCGATAATAATATCGCATAACATAGACCCGTCTACGCTGTGCACGGATTGCAAGGACTATTTTGAGTCGCCTACTGGCGCACGATTTGACAAGAATAGAAAAGGCATAAGCCCTATGATACTCGAACTTCTTATCAACCAGAGAAAGGAGGTCAAAAAGGCGTACAAGAAAGATCCTAACAACATCTTCCTCGGATCAAGGTCGCAAGCGCTTAAGATAACTGCCAATTCTTTCTATGGATATCTTGGCTACGCTAGATCGAGGTGGTACTCAAGGGACTGCGCCTCCAGCGTAACTGCATGGGGCAGGCAATATATAGCCAAGACAATAGAGGAGGCGGAAAAGGCAGGCCTAAAGGTCATATATGGCGACACTGATTCGATAGTGGTACTACTAGGCGATAAGACAGATGAGGAGGCGTTGGCTTTCATGAAGTCGTTCAACGCGAGCCTACCAGGAGCCATGGAGCTTGAGTTAGAGGACTTTTTTGTCAGGGCTGTATTCGTTGGCAAGAAGCACGAGAAGGACCCTGCAGGTGCTAAGAAGAAGTATGCGATGCTGAGCACATCTGGCAGAATAAAGATAAGGGGATTTGAACTTGTGAGGAGGGACTGGTCGAAGATAGCGCGGGATACGCAGAGGAGCGTTCTCGAAACAATACTCAATGAAGGCAGCGCAGAGAAAGCGGCAAATATAGTGAAGGATGTTGTCCAGAAGCTGAGGTCCGGCACTGTGCCGCTGAGCGAGCTCGCTATAAGCACACAGCTTAGGAAGGGAATAGACAAGTATGATTCGAAATCCCCTGAGCTTTCTGCAGCCAAGAAGGCCGTAGAGGCAGGTGTGAAGAGCAAGGACGAGGTCGAACACGCAGTAATAAGCTATGTGATAACATCGCATGGTAGCTCCGTATCGGACAAGGCAGAGCTAGAGGAGATGGCGAAGGACTATGACGCGGACTACTATATCAATAGCCAAGTGATGCCAGCAGTGATGAAGATACTTAAAGAGCTTAACTACAATGAGGATGAATTGAAGAACTTGGGCAAGCAGAAGAAGCTGTTATAGGAATATACTGTGGGAAATAAAGATCAAGATCAAAAGGGATAATATGGAAGGAGAAGAAGAAAAGCTGAATGATGAGGATATAAAGACCATAGAAGAGGTCGGAGCGCTTTCTTTCAAGGCAATAAACAAGGCCAAGGAGATGGCTAAGCCTGGCATGAAGCTGGTAGATTTGGCTGAGAGCGTTGAAAAGTTCGTAAGGGACAGCGGGTTTGATATAGCGTTCCCGATAAATCTGTCGGTAAACATTGAAGCTGCACATTACACGCCGTCTCTCATGGACGACAGAGTAATAGGGGAGAAGGACGTAATGAAGATAGACTTCGGCGCAGCTAAAGATGGCTTTTTGGGCGACTGCGCACTCACAGTTGATTTTTCAGGAGAAAACCAGGACTTAGTGGAAGCATCTAAGAATGCCCTTGAGAATGCAGTGAGCATGGTCAGAGCTGGGGCAAAAGTTCGAGACATAGGGAAGGAGATAGAGAGGACAATAAAGTCAATGGGATTCAGTCCGGTAATGAACCTGGGTGGGCATGGAGTTGGGAAGCATGACCTGCATGCAGACCTTTTCATACCTAATTATGACAATGGCAGCGACGACGAGCTGGAAGAGGGCAAGGTAATAGCGATAGAGCCGTTCGCCACTACGGGCAAGGGAATGATAACAGAAGGGGATACCTGCGAGATATATTCGTTCAATGGAGAGACAGGAGTTAGGTCTCAGGGCGCCAGGCAGGTGCTTGCCGAGATATCAAGCAAATACCCCTCAGAGCCGTTCGCTGCAAGATGGCTGTCAAACATAATACCTTCAAAATTTGGCCTTTATGCGGCGATACAAGAGCTGGTCAGGAGTGGCGCAATAGAGCCGTACCCGACGCTAGTAGAGGTAAGCAAAGGGCTAGTATCGCAGGCTGAAGTATCAATGCTTGTAGAGAAGGACGGGTGCAAGGTGCTCACAAAATAGTGGCTGAAAGGATGAGCTATGTTATTGACCTTGATATGCGGGCGAGCCTGTGCCCTTTGGCTTTGAGCTCTATCTCATAGAACATCCCGAATGCCAATTTGTGCACAATGTATCCCCTATCCTTCAGCTTGTTATATAGGTCGTTGAGCATCATGCTTGCATCGCTGGGGCTGGCTAGCTCGCCGAATAAGTGTGCAAATGGGTTCAGAACTATTGTAGATACCTTTATCTGCGCGGTTATGTTTGAAATTTCAAGGGCAGTCTTGTCTATTATATCTACGCGCTTAGCCATGTCACCCTTTTCAAAGCTTATAAAAATCAAAAGCGATTCGCCCACGTCAAGAGGCGTGCCTTTCTCGAGCAGCGGCGATCTTCCTTCGTCCTTTGGGACAGCCCTGAAATAATCTACATGCCAAGCCATGAATCTCATCAATTTCACCTTATTTTATGTGTTATATGCCTGCTTAATTTATAAGATAGCTTCCTTCCTGAAGCTCTTGATGCTTAGCGCTATCACTGCTACATCTATCAAAGCAAGTGCAAATATCAGGTATTCAAAGAATAATACATTTATGTCGGCGAAGCCTGTTATTGCTGCAAAAGGGAGCAGTATCACAGGCAGCACAAGAAGCGAGCTTATCTGCTGAGCTTCCTTTACACCCCTTACATGCGCAGATATTATAACAACTACGCCTATCGCGGCTGCAGCAAAAAATGGCGATGATGCCAACATGAGCAGCCATTCTGCGTTGGGTAGTATATTGACGCCGAATGAGCTGTGCGACAGTATGTCTATTATGGAACCGTATATTGCGAATACCCCTACAGTAAGGAGTATGGTTGGTATTAGTGATGCAAGTATCTTTCCAGTTAGCAGCTCTGACTTGCTTATCGGCGTTGACAGAAGAGCTTCTGCAGTCTTCCTCTCCTTCTCACCGGAAAAACTGTCTGCAGCTATAACTGTTGCAGTTAGTATGGGTATTGTGAGAAATATTGGGCCGAGCACGTTGATTGAGAAGAAGCTCATAAATGCAACTTTATTCAAAGTGTTGGCGGGCAGATTGGCAACAGGGAGCAGAGCGAGCTTGACAGCTATGGAAGGCGCAGCGTACATCGTCACATATATTGTGAGTATCGGAAGCACTACGGAGAAGAATAGAGGTATGCCCATCATTGGACCGTATATAGATATGCTGCTGAATGTCTCCTTAATGTCCTTAGCAGCCACCGCAAATATGTTTCTGTTATCCAATGCGACCACCATTCATGAAATCCTCAACAGTAGGTTCCTCGTATGAAACGCTTATTATTGAAATCCCTCTATCAATGAGCTCTTTGAGCGTCGAATTTATGTCCCTATAGCTCTTTACCTTCATAATTATGCTCTGTGCATTGGCAGAATCAATTTTTATGCCCTTCATGCCTGACAGCAGCGCACGACTCGCAGGCTTCGCGAACTTTATCTTAACAGTCATGCCCGGAAACACGCTTCTATATATATTCTCTATGCTAGTGCTGCCGACTATCCGGCCCTTTCTGAGCACGGTTATGCTGCCTTGTATCCTCTCTATCTCATCTATTTTCTGTGTCACGTAGAGCATGGCTGTGGTTTTTGCCATCTTGCGCAGCATGTTTCTTAACTCTTCGGCTGAGGCTGCATCTAAGAAAGCAGTAGGCTCATCAAGTAGCATTACCTTTGGATCACTTAGCATCGCCCTGCAGATTGCAACCTTCTGCTTGGTGCCTCGGCTAAGCGTGTATACTTTCCTATGAGCGTACTCGTTTGCATCAAATTCCCTCAATAGGTGCATCGCTTGGGTTCTTATTTCATTTTCGCCAAGGCCGTACAGCCTGGCGAAGAATCTAAGGTTATCCAGAACACTCAGGTAATCATAGAGGCCGTAGTTATCGGATATGAGGGATATATCCTTCCTTACTGCATCGTCATAATATGGGTTTTGACCAAGAACACTTATGTGGCCTTCATCGGGCTTATACAAGCCAGCGATGCACCTTAGAAGCGTGCTTTTACCTGCACCATTAGGGCCAAGCACCATGTTTATCCCCTTGCCTGCTTTCAGGCTGACCTTATCCAAGGCAATAACCTTGCCGAATCGCTTTACTATATGTTCTGCTTCTATTTCTACCATCACCACTACCCTATCCGCATTTTCTATTCCCCATGCCCATATATACGGGGTACGGCTTACCACTTACCTATAAATATTTGGGAATATAAGTATATATGTGCTTTTCCGCCCTTATCGATGATTATTATGGCAAAATATGAGCGCAGACCCGCAACCGCAAGTCGTACAAAAGATTACGATCCGATAGAGGGTGTAGCAATAGATGCTGCATTGAATACATTCCGCAATATGCTTTTCGATGAATATGAGCGCCGCTTCAAAACAGGCGAGGGCTCTGAAAATATAAGGGCTGCCTTGTCTAGCACAGGGGTACGTTTTGAGGTACACTTTAAAGGTATTTCAAATGATACAGGGTTACTAATAAACAGGATCAAAAAGGAGCTATCATATATTGCAAGCAGCTACTACGAGCTCTTTGCTACGTACAAGGAGCTTGCCGTGACTATGAATACAGTATTCACATACTCCGACATAGACAACAGTGTGCAGTATAGGCGCAAAGCGGAAAAGTATATCAAATCGCTTTCAGAGCTGTCGCCCGGAAGAGGATATGACGAGCAGGAGAAACTGCGCAGCACTGCTATCAACATACTTAAGAGTATAGTAGAGAGCCCGGATATCGTCAGAGTAGGCAGGAGGGATAATAAGGAGCTTGATACGAGAAAAGTGATGCTGAATATAGCACTTGTAGAGCTTAAAAGGCTCGAGTCCGAAGCGGAACTCGTATCCGGATATATAGATACTTACAAGGAGATACTTGATAAAACGCTGAATATGCTGAACCTTTCACTGAAAAAAAGAGATGTGCCAAATAGTAAATAGCAAATTTAGGTGTGTGTCATGGAAATTGAGCAGAAAGCTGAAACGCATGAAGTGAATATTTCCGTTGTCTTGGACTTTTTAAGGAGGCAGAAGAAACTTGCGCCGCTATTGCGGAGCATAACCCCAACGGGGGAAAAGCGCCTGAAGATATTAAAAAGCCTTTCAGAGGATTTGGGTAAGATCAAGAATGATGGGAGGGATGCCCTTGAATTTGTAGGCTTCCTTGATGCTGGAAGGTTTGCAAGAGCCTTCGGTGTCAGACCAGAGAAGTTCTCAAAAGAATATTCTGGCATAACTTTCAAGAATATATTAGACTATGGTCATCCGGTGGCGCAGGATTACTCCATTATAGCTGCTAATCTAACTTATCCTTGGCCAGAATTCAATGCTGAAAATGAGGACAGGGCAAAGGCTTTCGTCAAAGAGCTGCTCGCGCATGTGAATTCATTAATAGAGGAGTATGGAGAAAAGTAGCTGGCTAAGACATTGCGCTGGCTGTCCTTACGAAAGCCTATGGGCTTGCTTCTCTGCTGACACTCTTTCATGAATAGATTCGTGGGACCCTTTCGGCTCGAATGCCTGCTTGACGAAATGTGATATTGGATGATTCATTTGCGCCGGTATGGTCGAAGTGCCCACAAATATGGCGCACGAATTTCTTGCCTATACCCTTTCATGCTTTTACTTATATCTAGCGCCTTTTAGAAAAGGTATTATTCCTTGCTTCTGATACCACACTGTGATAGCTTGAGCGGCATATTGAACGGAGCTGCTGCAAGGCTGATAGCAGGCAGGTGGATTGCAGGCACGCGCGCAGATGATGCACTTGATGATGCGAAAGCCTTCAACAGCAGAGGCATTGCAGTTCTACTGAACAACCTGGGCGAAGCTTATAGATCCAAGGCAAAGATAGATAGCACCATATCCAACTACACGTACCTGATCAACAAAATCTCTGAAATGAAACTCAATGCTTCACTTTCTGTAAAACCGTCACAGCTAGGCCTGCTTGTGAGCGAGAAGGAATTGGAGCGCAACTATCTGAAGATTGTCAGGGCCGCTAAGAGGGAAGGCATATTTGTATGGCTTGACATGGAGGAGCATGATACAGTAGACAGCACAATAGAGATATACAGGCGCTCGGTCAAGTACGGCAATACGGGCATATGCATACAGTCGTACCTCAGAAGGAGCATGGAGGATGAGAAGCAGATCGTTGATGATGGAGGCACCATAAGGCTGGTGAAGGGTGCGTATACAGAACCGAGCAGCATAGCATTCCAATCGCGTGCAGAAGTCACAAGGCATTATAGCAGCATGATGGGCTATCTCTTTGGGCATGCAAGCGCCTTCATGATTGCAACGCATGACATGAACATGATAGGCAAAGCCGTGCGCCTTGAGAAGAAGAGCAAAAAGAGGGCTATGCTTGGCATGCTGAAAGGCATAATGAACAGGAGGGCAATAGAATTGGCTGGGTCTGGCGAAGACATGAATATCTATGTGCCTTTCGGCCCTGATTGGGTCGCATATTCATATAGAAGGCTCACGGAGGCAGGCCATACATCATTGATACTAAAATCGCTTATGAAGAGGCAGAGCATCAGCGCTTAGCTACCCCGATGCGAGCGATCTCATTGCTGCTTGCGGTTACGCTTTGATGCTTTCGCTATTGCGCTTTCAAACATATTAATGCCCTTCTCCAGGTTCTCGTAGCTCACTGTTAATGGTGGTATTAGGCGTATAGATGACTCGCCAGCCGGGAGAACCAGCATTCCGCTCTGGAACAGGTCGTTCAGTATGCCCTCGCGCTCCTTTACTGCAGGCGCCTTTGATTTCTTATCCTTTACCAGCTCAACGCCGACCATCAGCCCTATGCCACGCACATCTCCTATTATTTCATAGTCATCCTTCATCTGGATGAGCCTCTTCATCATGAGCGCGCCTTTCTGCACCACTTCCCTGCTGAGCTTCTGCTTATTGCTTAGTATGTACTTTATCGAAGCGTTTGCAGCAGCTATGGATAATAGATTTCCGCCAAATGTGGTTGCGTGGCTGCCTGATGGTATGTCTCCAAGCGAAGTGCTAGCTACTGTAACCCCGAGCGGAAGACCTCCCCCAACAGCCTTGGCCATCGTGTATATGTCGGCCTTTATGCCGAAGTTGTCAAGCGCGAGGAACTTGCCAGTACGCATGTAGCCTGCTTGCACCTCGTCATCTATGAGCAGCATACCGTAATCGTCAGCAAGCTTCTTTATCTCCTTGAAGTAGTCCATAGGAGGGACCACGTATCCGCCTTCGCCCTGTATCGGCTCCAATACAAAGGCTGCGATTTCCTTGCCAGATACCTCTTTGCTCAGCGGGTATTTCTTTATGTAGTCTATGCATGCAAATCCGCAATCAGGGTATGTCTGCTTCAGCGGGCAGCGGTAGCAGTAGGCGTATGGCACGTGCACAGTACCGGAAAACGGGCCGAAGTGCTCGCGCTGGACGATCTTGGAAGCAGTGAGTGCAAGAGAACCAGTGCTCCTTCCATGGAAAGCGTTATAGAAGGCCATCAAGTACTGCCTATTTGTGAATAGCTTCGAGAATTTTATTGCTGCTTCGTTAGCCTCTGTCCCAGAGTTAGAGAGGAACATCTTACCGAAGCCTGAGGGCATTAGCTTCAGCAGGTTCTCAGCAAATTCTACAGGCAGCTCTGCATAGTAATCGGTGAACGCAGAGTGCATGAGCTTGCCTGCCTGCTCTATTACCGCCTTCCTTATCTCTGGTGTGCCGTTCACACCAAGGTTGTACACAGATATGAAGCTGGAGAAATCGAGGAACTTGTTGCCTTCAAAATCGTAAACGAAGTCCCCACTGCCATGGTCTGCCACGAACGGATAAACCTCCCTAGTGGTTGTTAGGAATACCTTCTTGTCCCTAGCGATTATGCGCCTAGTCCTATCCCCTATTTTTACCATTTCATCTACCCTTTGAAAATTTATATTTAGAATATTTCACCAGTGCATCAAGCGCCCTCGCAGCGCTCTCTGGAGAAGTGTATACAGGTATGCCAGAGCTTTCCATCATGTTCACATGCGCTTGCGTGTAGTTGCCCCCTGGGCTTACAACAACTATGGGCTTGTTTATCGTTGCACCGTGGTGCATTATGCTCGCCGCAACCCTCGAATCAGCCCCTGGAGTTTGGAATAGCACTATCGCCATTATCGCATCAACGTTAGGATCGTTACCTATGACATCGAGGGCAACATTGAACCTCTTGTCATCCGCATCTCCTGCCATATCAAGAGGGAGACGTATGTTGACTATAGGCGGCATTGCGGCGCGCAGCTTTGCGCTTGATTCCTTTGATAACTGCGGCAGTACCAGGTTGTTGTTGTACAATGAATCTGTTGCAAGCACTCCTGTTCCTCCGCCGTTGGTTATTATCGCTACGCGGTTGCCCTTGGCGAGAGGCTGGGTGTCGAATATCTTCGAGAAGTTAAGCAGGTCGTCTAAGCTCTCGGCCTTGATTATGCCGAATTGTTTGAATACAGCTTCATAAGCTTCATAGTTGCCGGCAAGCGAAGCAGTATGCGAATGCGCAGCCGTTGCGCCTGCTTCGGTAGTGCCTCCTTTTATCACTATGACAGGCTTCTCCAGTGTTGCTCGCTTTGCAATCTCTATGAAATCCCTGCCGCGCTTGACGCCCTCCATGTAGAACACTATTACTTTCGTATCCTTGTCCCTCGCCAGATAGTCGAGTATGTCCACTTCATCAAGGTCGATTGCATTACCATAGGATATGAATTTCGACAGGCCGAAGCCCTCGTGTGCTATCATGTCAAGTACGGAGCTGCCAACTGCACCGCTCTGCGACGCAAAGCTCACTCCCCCTATCCTTGGCCTGTCTATCTTGTATGTGGGCAGGAACAGGGTGTCGACGCGCGACTTAGGATCCATGACACCGAGGCAGTTAGGACCTAGTATGGTGAACTTGTACCTTTTTGCTATCTCTATAAGCTTATCTTGCAGTTCTACATTGCCGACCTCAGCGAACCCTCCGCTTACTATTATCGTGGTCTTTACCTTCGCCCGTCCGCATTCTTCGAGTGCCTTTGGCACAAGCGGTGCAGGTATAGCGACTACTGCAAGGTCTATGTCGTTCTTGACATCCAGGACGCTCTTGTACGCCTTGAGCCCCATTATGCTTGTGTCAGCATTTATGTTTATGGGGTAGAGCTTCCCTGAATAGCCGACATCTAGATAGTTCTGCAGTATAACGTGGCCGACCTTGTCGGGGTTGTTCGACGCGCCGATTATCGCAACGCTCTTCGGGTGCATCATGTACTCGAAGCTTTTCACTTTATAAGATTCGTTCTTCTTGTCCAATAAATCACCTTATTTCAGGATTCTCAGGTCCACGGCATCGTATGTGCCATCATGCAGTATCAATGGGTTCAGGTCCAACTCCTTTATATCGTTCTCTACGAGCATCCTAGATACCTTCAGAAGCAGCCCTTCGAGCATTGAAGCGCTCTTCGCATCCTTTGCTATTATGCTCTTGGACTTGAGGTCATCCAGCATAGATTGCGCATCAGTTTTCTTTATAGGGCATACGCGTATTGATACGTCCTTGAACGTTTCGACATATATCCCGCCGAGGCCGAACAGTATCAGCTTGCCGAACTGCGCGTCTTCCCTTCCACCCATTATAACCTCTATGCCTTGTGGCACCATGTGCTGCGCGAGTATCTTATAGGGCTTGTATTTTTCAGCTGCCTTAGTCAAGCGCGCAAATGCCGTGGATATCTGGCTATCTCCATTGAGGTTCAGAGCCACAAGGCCGCTCTTTGTCTTGTGCAACGCCTTGTTGGATATTGCCTTGAGCACTATCGGCTTGCCTGCAGAAAACTTGATAGCTTGCTGCGCACTTGAGACATACGCGCTCTGCACTGTCTTTATCCCATATTTTTTCATTAGCCTGTAGGCTTCCATATATTCTACTAATCCCGCCATTCAATCCCTATGTGTGCTTATATAAGCTTCAACACGTAAAGCAGCAACACTGCTATGACCACTATTATGATAATTACCGCAGCAGCTATGCCTTTGCGGCCCTTCTTCGGCTGCTGCAGCTGCTGCGCTATATCCTCAACATTGCCCTGCGGTTGCTGCTGCATAGCAGCATGTTGAACGTTTTGCTGGGGCGCTGCATAAGCCGGCGGAGGCGGAGGAGGTGGTGCAGGCTGGCTCTGTGCACCCATTTGTTGCAATCCTTGTGGTGCGCCAGACTGCTGAACCGGCTGCGGCGGCGGTGTTGGAAGACCAGCCTTGGCCTGCATGAAGCCCTTTTCAGATAGCATCAGGTTCAGAACCCCGTTCCTAAACTCAGCTGAAAGGAATCCCTGCTGCATCATCTTGTAGAGGTGCATCGAAAGGTCCTTTGGCATGATGTTCAACGTGTTTGTCAGGTCGTTAAGCGACCTCTTGCCCCCAGAGAGCTGCACAAGTATTGCTATGTCCAGATGGTCCAGCGGAAGGTTCACCTTTGCCGTTGCCTCATCGAGAAGCTTGTGCCCTAGATCCGTTATCGCGACAGAGTTCTGGCCCCCGAACACCGTGGTAAAATCTATCAGCCCCTTTATCTTGAGGCCGCCTAATATGTTTGATGCGTCGAAAAACGACGAGTTTATCGATGTGCCGAATTTCTCCACCACCGTCTGCGGGGTTATCTTTGTCAATGCAAAAAGGTCTATGAAATTTGGTTCGTCAGCCATACAAGCACCGCATAAAGTGATATCGATAAGAATGTTTATATATATTGTCAAAAAAACGTATTATGAGATATATGCAATCGCTTACATGATCTCTTTTTACTCGCAGAGGAAAATACATGCAGCTTAAATTCTTTGGAGGAGCTAGGGAAGTCGGAAGGTCCTCCATACTGATGAAGGATGATAGATCCGTTATGTTTGACTATGGCATAAAGATAGACCACAAGAATGAGTATCCTGTCGGAATGCCTAAGATAGACGCGCTGATCCTTAGCCATGCCCACCTTGACCACAGCGGATACGCTCCAGCAATATATGAAAGCATGCATGTGCCAGCATTCGGCACGGAGCCGACGCTCGAGCTCTCCACGCTGCTGCTCGACGACGCAATAAACGTCGCAAAGAAGCAGCATACCAGTTTAGGCTATTATAAGCGGCAGGTCAATACATTCAACAACAAGTACGTGCCGTCGAGATACCACAAAAGATTCGCGTTCGGCGACTACGATATTGAACTGTTCGATGCAGGGCACATATGCGGCAGCGCGATAACGCTCCTCGAAAGGAGCAAGGCAAAGGACTATAAGAGAGTGGTATATACAGGCGATTTCAAGCTCGGCCCGCAGACCCTGCATGAAGGTGCAGAGATAGTAAAGAGCGACCTGCTAATAATGGAATCCACATATGAATCGAAAGAGCACCCTGATAGAGATGCACTGATAAAACGCTTCATAGACGAGATAAGGAGCGTGCTTGACGATGGCGGCACCGCTCTAATACCGTCTTTTGCGGTGGGCAGGAGCCAGGAGCTGCTGTCGATGCTCTACAAGAACGGCCTCGCAGATATCACGTATGTGGATGGGATGTGCAGGGCAGCGACGAAGATAGTTGCTAAGCACAAGGACTTCATAAGCAACCCTGAACTGCTTTCAGAAGGCATCAGGACCGCGAATTGGATAGATGATGTTAGGGCGAGGAAGGAGGTGTTCAACAGCCCATCGATAGTGCTGACCACTGCGGGCATGCTGAACGGAGGGCCTGTGCTCAGCTACCTGACCAGGCTCAACAACGACTCGAGGATATTCATAACTGGCTACCAGGTCGAAGGCACCAACGGCAGGAGCCTCATCGATACAGGGATAGTCACTATAGACAAGAAGAAACTAAAGATAAGCACCCCAGTCAGTGTATACGACTTCTCGGCGCATGCGGGCAATTCCGACCTCCACAAGTTCGTGCGTGAAAGCTCACCTAATGCAGTTGTATGCGTGCACGGCGATGCCGAGAGGACCCAGCAGCTCGCCGAAGAGCTGCGCGGTGAAGGCTTTGATGCCTACGCGCCCAAGATAGGGGACACCATAGAATTCAAAGGATAGCCGATTGTCACGAAAGACCCAAGGCCGCAGCTATCACAGGCAGTATTATAGTTACATCGCCGTCGATAGTCACGTATTTTGCCTTCTCCTTTATCTTGCCCCATGAGACTGCTTCCGTAAGCCTCGCCCCGGACAGACTGCCGTCGAACTGCGTCGCCGTTGTAATGTATACGGCATAATCGAGACCTCCTTTGAATTGGTTCCACCATATGACATGGTGCTTGCTTATTCCCCCTCCCATCATAAGAGCGCCAGTGACTTTGTGGTCGAATGATATGTCGCTCAATAGGAGCTCATCCCTGAGAAGATTCATTTTAAAGTCATGATCCTGTGAGAATATTGCAAGCTGTGTGCCGAATGCGCCGTCCACTATGCCTGGCACGAACACAGGAACCTTGTGCAGGTATGCCTGGCGCAGTATTGAATTCTCATCTGTCATATACTTGCCGAATTCGCTGAGCAGCTCTGTAGGGCTGTATTCAGTCTTATGCCCCTTTACGCTGTATATCTTGTCCATTATCTCATTAAAAGAATCCTCGAGCTTGAGGCCGTACTCCTTGTTCTCTATGAACACATTGCCGAGCCTGTATATGCCAAGCTGGTGCAGACGCGCATCATCAGCCTCGAAAGCACCCATGCTGTACTTGCCCTTGAATGCGCGCGCTATGTCATGGTCCAATGTGCCACATGTTGTTATTATGGCGTCGAAGTACTTGACCATTCCAGCGAGGACACCCCTTAGGCCAGTAGCAACTATGTCCGCAGGGAACGAAAGGAAGTTGAATGAGCCTTTGTCCTTGAGCATGCTGTCTACTATATTTATCCCATTTACCATGTTCTGGCCAGAGAAGCCGCCCATCTTCGACATCGATCCTATGAGCTCCTCTACCTTCATGCCTTTCTTTATCCTTATGTCCTTGACTCCTTGCCGCAGCATCTTGTCCTTTATACTCTTCACGGATTTGTCCGCCATCGCTAACACCTATTTAAATTATGAAGCATTCGCATGCATTATTGATTAGACAGCTGTTTATCATATGCAGTTTTATTATGCCTTGCGCTCCAATACTTTTATGTACAGTGTTCGGGGATATTTTGACAAAGCTTAAAATTATTAAGTGGGCAATATTGAACTGAATAGTTGAACGTATTTTGTAGTAGTGATTTGATGGAAAGCGTGCCTGATAATGCGTTGAGCGCGGACGATGAGGAGATACTCAGATTCATAGAAACCGCAAAGCCGAAGATATATGTCGTAGGCACAGGGGGCAGCGGCAGCAACACGATAAACAGGCTGAGCGAGATAAAGGTTGATGGCGCAGTACTGACAGCCATGAACACTGATGCACCACACCTGGTCAAGACGAAAGCGGAGCGCAAACTTCTCTTAGGAAAGAAGGTTACCCGAGGGCTCGGAGCAGGTAGCGATGTAAAGGTAGGGGAGGAAGCAGCACTAGAAAGCAAGGATGCGATAAGGCACATGCTCGGCGACGCCAATATGGTTTTTGTGACATGCGGCTTGGGAGGAGGCACAGGCACGGGATCGATAGCGACCATAGCGCACGAGGCCAAGGAAGCTGGAGCGCTCACTGTCGCAATAGTCACGCTGCCGTTCTCAAGCGAAGGAACGACAAGGATGAGGAACGCGCTCGAGGGCCTCGCAAAGATAAGAAAGGTGGCTGATACTACCATAATAATACATAACGATAAGCTGCTTACAGTGGCACCGGACCTTCCGCTCAACATGGCATTTAGAGTATCTGACGAGATACTTGCCAATGCCACAAAAGGCATTGTTGAGATGGTGACAAAGCCGGGGCTGGTTAACATAGACTTCGCCGACCTCAAGACAGTCATAAAGGATTCGGGCTATGCCGTAATAGGTACAGGCGAAGGATTCAACGCCACTGATGGCACAGGAAGGGCGATGGTAGCGCTGGAAAACGCGCTGAAGAGCCCGCTGCTCGATGTAGACCTCTCAACAGCCAAGAAGGCATTAGTAAACATCGTAGGCGGAGCGAATCTTACCCTGCGCGAGGCTGAAGGCATATTCCAGGAAGTGGCGAGCAGGATAAGCGAAGACGCGCTCCTGAAATGGGGAGCCAGGATAGACGAAGAGCTGCAGAAGGATGCAGTAAGGATAATGCTCGTTGTGAGTGGAGTAGAATTCCCAGAGTACACCGAAGCTGGGCTCAAAAGGGATATAAAGAGCTTCGGCAGCAAGTCCGACCTTGACCTCGACGACCTCTTCAGCAAGGACAAAGCTGAATGACCGCCGGTGCAGATGGCTCTTGCACCACAGTATATCAGCTAGCCGTACCGCTTGAAGCGCTTGTATTCGCCGATAGTCGGCGTGGTAGCAGGGCATCCGAAAACATCATTGAGCTCGACAACCGAATCTATCATCGACGCATATGACCAGTTGAGCCTCTGTATGGGCCTGCCGCCGTTTAAGGCGAGGTAATTGCCTTCGTCTATCCCTGTCGCAGGATCCTCTATCACCTGCTCAGGCATGCCTTCAGAATACCTCTCGTTGATCTTCTTGACCTTCTCTTCTGCATCTGCATGCGCACCGCGCCTATGCAGGTATATCGCCTTCTCGTAGCCGCTTATGAGCCAGCGGCCGCCGCAGAAATATGTATCATGAAGATTCCTTATGGCTATGTCGTGCCCGTTGAACAGCTTGCGCTCTATCTCTTCCATTGTCCTGCGCTCTACGCCGTCGCCGAGCTCCCTATCGGTGATGCCAAACCTTGTGAATATGAACAGTTCCTCAAAATCCACGCCTGCCGCTGTATCCGGTTCAGAGAAAGGCAGACGCCTGCAGTAGAGCACACTATCTTTTACCATGTCCCTCATCGCCTGCTGCATGCCGCCATTGTATAGCGAATTGAACATGTGCTCTATCTCTGCAGGGCTGATTCCTATTGTGCCATCAACGCTGAATCTTTTGAGTATTTCCTTTGCCTTATATATCGCAGCTATGTCGTATGAATGCAGGTATTCCATATCGACTTCCCATGCATCGCTGGATGGAGTGAGGTACACCTTCCCCAAGTACCTTGCAATGTCTTCTGCATTCCTTGAGAGGAAATCTTTCTCATTGATGTCAAGCCCGAACAGCATACCTTTCCGCTCCAATGATAATAGTATAAGTGGGAGCGTATCGTATTGTATGAGCCATTTGTTCCAGTCATTGTTGGTGTCATCTATTTCTGTGTCCCCTACCTTGCCCTTGAATAGGTTGGCGTTCTGGTCCACTCTTGCAGGCATGTGGGCGCCCATTGATTGGAAATGGCTCCTGTCCTCGAATGGAATGTCAAGAGAAGAGCGCAATGATGGGATATACTTTTCCACTGCACCGATATTAAACCTTATTATGCGGTCTGCCGCAGCCTTTGCTGCAACAGCCGTTTCTATGTCCTTGCTGCTGAGGATTGATGATGCACCAAGCAGCGACATAGCAATAAAGCTTGAATCGCGGAACCAGTGTGGCTTGTACCAGCCGTAGTCCGACGACGCTGAAACAAAGCCGTTGTCAGACACCTGCCCTATCAAGTATTTTGTCGCCTCCTTCGCCTGCTCCACCAAGCCCTCCCCGTCCATCCTCAAATTTCTATAACCCATCGGTTTGTTAAGGTACATCTATCCACCTACAAGCATGACAATGTAATCATGCACGCATACCAACAGGTGCAGTTTATGCACCCTTATAATTTTGTGAATCTGAGTATATCGCTGCCAGCATTCTCGAGCTGTATCCTTGCAACATCCTGCTTCTTCCTGAACCCAGGCAGCACAGATTCGGGGAAGCGTATAGCCCTAGTTGCATCATATATTCCTTCCATGAGGGTCAGGTGCGACTTTGCCCTTTCCACCTCGCCAGACCTCAGCGAATCAAGTATCTCCCTCTTAAGTTCGCCGACAACATCCATTATGCCGAGCAGGTACGCTTCAGGGCTTATGCCCAACTCCTTGTAGCTAGGCATGCGGTGCTGCCCTGCATCCTTGGTGATATCATAAAGCACGCTTGCCTCGACAAATTCCTGCGAAGGCATCAGCAACAGATAATTGTCGCTGGTTATGCGCTTGAGCTCGGATATCAGCGACTTCGAGCGCGCGAGCAGCGATGCCGCTTCGTCGAATTTGCGGTTGTGCATCATGTTTATGGCTTTGGCGCAGTACCTGACCGAATCCCTGGACAGCTCGTTGATCCTGTCGAGCTCCTTCTGCTTCTTCTCTAGCTCTGCCTCTATAGCTTCTATCTCATCCTTCATGTCTGCGCTTCCGTTCATCACTTCACCCTGCCGACAAGGCTGTTCCTTCCGTTCCAGAAAAGGTACTGCTGTGCATATCCTGCATATCTGCCCCAGCGCTTCTCTGCAAATTCGTGCAGCTTGCTTATCTTCTGCTTCCTTCCTTTGAAATATACATTCTCAAGTATGCGTTTCATCCACACATCTATTGGACATGCCTCCGTCTTTCCATATCCCATGAGCGCTATGCAATCCGCTACCTTGTCGCCGACTCCGCTTATCTCCATGAGGCTCTCCTTTATCTCTGGATAGCTCTTTGACTTAAGCGAGTTTAGATCTAAGTTATAGGTGCAGAATTCTGCCGCCTCCTTAAGGTACTTGTCCCTAAAGCCGGTGCCGCATGCGAACAGGTCTGCCCTGTCTGCGCGGGCGACCTCAGCGCTCGTAGGGAAGGATTTGGCTATTACGTTGTCCATGTCGTCCTTTATTGGAGTACCAAATTTGTCTATTATATTCTTGGCTATTAGGCGGATGCGCTTTACGTTGTTGAACTGCGATATTATGAATAGTGCTGTGGTTTCCCACGGGTCGTTCACTGTCAGGCGCATGCCCCTGTATTTTGCTATCGATTCGTGCATGAATTTGTCGGTGTCAATTTCGCTATATACCCTATCTAGTTTGTCGCCAACCCTGAACCTCTCCTTGAAATGCTTTTCTGCATACCCTATATCCCTGCTGGCGACAGCGATGCGACTGCGCCTGCTTCTCGCATCTGCCTGCCTGTGCATCACGTTTATTATATGCACGCCCTCCGCATAAACCAAGCTGTTAGTGCGCTCGTCGTAATCGCCGCAGAATGTTATCGGCTGCGCGCTCTCGAATGTATGCTTCAGGCTGAAATCCTTAACTTCAAACTCGCGCACATGCATGCTTTGAAGCGTCACTTTATATCGCCCACCTTAATCCTTATTTGGCTGGCATCATTTATATTTCTGACTGTTACAGTGCCATCTTCCAATGTCTGGTAGTCAACCGTTATCGCATTTGGTATTCCTATCTCATCCGCTCTTGCATACCTCTTGCCTATGCTGCCGCTCTGGCCGAAAAATGTAGAGAGCCTCATCGCCCTAAGCCTTGAATCAATCTCCTTTGCCTTCTCCATTATCTTATCGTCCTTTTGCAATGGGAACACCGCGTAATCATAAGGCGCTATGTTCTTGCTCAGCAGGAGTACTTCCCAGCCGCGCACATCATCATGGTAAAGGGAGTTGCTCATCACTGCCCAGAATAGCCGGTCCAAGCCGAAGCTCGCCTCCACTACATGCGGCACTACCTTCCTATCGCCATTGACTATTGACATGTCTTCCTTCGAGTATTTCTGGTGGTTCTGAAGGTCGAAATCTGTCCTATACGCGTTGCCTATGACCTCTTCGTAGTCGCTGCCTATCAGGACCTCGACATCTATATTGCCCTTTGAATAGTGAGGCAGCTCTTCCTTCATGGGCTGCCTGTACCTTATTTTATCATTAGCTATGCCGAGCGAGCTCAGGAAATCTGCCTCGTTATACATCAAGTATCCCATCAATGTGTTTGGCACAAGGCCCGACGCTATGAGCTCGCTTATTTTTGCCTTCTTGGAAGCCTGGCTGCCGCCCTCCTGCGCCTCGCGCGAAAGGAAGTTTATCTCCTTAGACAAATCAGCATCATGTATCTCTTTGCCGCCTATGCGAAGCTCTTTCTCTTCAGGGTCAAAAAAGAATTCTAGCTCCATCTGGGAGAACTCCCTCATGCGTATCAGTATCTTCCTAGGAGATATCTCATTCCTGAAGGCTTTGCCAACCTGGCCTATACCTATGGGCAGCTTTATGCCGTACGACCTAGCGAGCTTCTTGAAGTCGGTAAATATTCCCTGTGCCGTCTCCGGCCTTAAGAAACCTTTGACATTGCCGAGCGGCCCTATGTCAGTGCCCATCATCAAGTTGAAGTTGACCACATGGCCAAGGCTGCCGCCGCATTTCTCGCATTTTATTCCGCTTTCTCGGAGTGCCTTGTCGAAATCCTCTAGGCCCATCTTAAGCACTTCATTTGCTTTCTTAGTGTCGCCTTTGCCCTCGAAATATGCCTGCAACAGCTTATCTACCCTATAAGTTGCGCCGCATTGCTCGCACTTGGATATTGGGTCTGTAAATGTGCTTAGGTGCCCGCTCGCTTCGAACATAATGCTTGGGCCTATGATAGACGTGAACACTTCCATGTTGCCCATTCCTGTTATGAACATATCCCTCCAAAGGCCCTCTATCCTGTGCCTTATGGAAACTCCTATGGGCCCGTAATCGTAGAATCCGGCCAGCTCGCCGTATATCTCGTAAGACGGCAGAAGTATGCCGCGCCTTGAGCACAAGTTAGTCAGCGCATCTATCCCTTCCTTCTTCATCATCTGATCCCCATGTTTTATGATTCATGCCAACGCTGCCGCTTTTATGCCCAGCTTCTTGTCTACTAGCTCTATCATCGCCTTGCTCGAAGCTGTGCGGTCTATTATCCTATTGAGCTTTGCTGTGTCCATGCTGCAAGCGGCATTGAACATGCTGCTGCCAATGGTGCCATTGGCATATGCGGCCTTGCCGAGCTTCGATATGCTTGCAGAGCATTTGCCAGACAGGTACTTGTTGACGGCAGCCTGAGTTATGCCTAGCGAGAGAGCTATGTGCGATTGATCCATGCCGTACTTTTCCGAGAGGCCTTTTGCAAGCGCATACCTGATGGCGGGTATTGAAAGCTTCATCAGGTCGCTGCAGTTTGCAGTCTTCATATTATCGCCACACATTTGCGCATTCTGCCGGAATGTCACTCATCTATGCCGAGCGAGTCTTTGAGCTTGCTGAATATTCCCTTGCCCTTCTGCTTTGCTTGCTGAGAGCCATTGTAATCGCTGGCCTTTTCATCCTCGTCTTCGTCTTCTTCTACCTTCTGCCTCTTCTGCGGCTTTTGGGGCTTGCGTTTCGCTGATAGGCTGTCCTGCGACCCCTCCAGCTGCGGTATGTCCTTACCTGTGCTTGCGCTCATTATGCTGCCTATGTCCATCTTCTGGAACGACGAATTTCTCAACACGATAACGTTTGCAAGGGCTTCCTTTGCTTCCTCTACATCTCTTGCGTTGCTGCATACGGCTGCGCGCATGCGCTCTGACTTGTTCACCTCGGTGCAAGTGTATATTGGCTTATCGGTCACAACAAAGGCAAGCCTGAATGAATCCTTGTGCGATTCCAGCTCAGACACTATCTGCTGAGGTTCGCTCACATCGCTTTCGCTTATTATGCCTATGTTGCCGCTAGCGTTCACCATGTTCGCGAGCGCTATCCCGTTCCTTTTGCTATCGCTTACTATAAACACCTTCATAGTGCGTAAATTGGCAGTTATAATTATTAATCCTTTTGATGTAATAGATACGAGGTGTTTAATTGAGAGGAAAAGAAACTATAGTCATATGCGAATCGTGCGGCAGGAAGATACCAAGGAACAAAGCGGTTGCCTTTGAAAAGGCGGTGAGGTTCAACACCGAGCTCAAGAATGCTAATGATGTTAGGTTCTTCGAGAAGATGAAGGTATACTATTGTGTTAGCTGCGCAAAGCACAGGGGCATATTCGAAAAGAAGAAGAGGCAAGCCATTGAGCGCTCCAAGAAGTTGGTCTGATGACGATAAATCCCGATACGGATTTGCTCATATTCAGGGAAAGAATAGAGAAGGGCGAGTTCAAGCCGTCGGGATCTGTCAACATTCAGCATGAGGCTGCGCCAGTCCAGCCAGTCGAGAACAGGGCCATGGTGGAGCCGCGCGCTGATTCGGGCAACGAGTATAGGTACCAACAGATAGGAGGCGCGCCTGCTGCTTCAGGAGGGCCAGCATTGCAGCAGGTAGGCAGGCAGCAATCCAGCACGCCAACCGAGGCCAATATAGGCGAGGTCGCGAAAGAGACCTATGTTCCTCCCTCTGAGGGATATACACAGGTTGAGGCTGCGCTTGGGAACATACTCGGCGCCTCTGAGACTGAGAGCCTGATGGGTGACAAGGAGAAGAGGATCACCAAGAGCGAACGGGAAGAGAGAGAAGCTGCCGAAGGCATGTACTGCGTATGGCACCCGTGGAGGTCCGCTTATGCAATATGCCATTACTGCCACAGGCCGTTCTGCTTCGAAGACCTTGTAGAAAGCAATGGAAACTATTATTGCCTTGAGGACATAGACAAGGCAGGGGCGGAGCAGGAATCTTCAGGCGAAATAAGGAAGCTGCCGCTTAACCTGAACCTAGTATCGGGCATAATATTTATGCTGCCCATGGTCATTGTCCTATTATTCAGCGGCAACGGACTTGCCGAGGCGATAACATTTGCACAGAGGGTTGGGTTCTTCACATTTATATCTAATGTAACATTTGCATATGCGGCGGCGATGATAGAGATGCTGCTTGCTTTCTTCTGCCTAATAGCAGGCATATTGATATTTGTGAGCAGCAAAAAGAGCACTTGGCTTGGGCTATCTTCTGATGTGATTACAAGCATATTCTTCCTTTACGTGTTTGTCAATACGCATGAATTATACGCGCTCGCGGGTGCTGCAATAATGCTCGCTGGCTTGGCTATATTGGTGTATTCGAGAGTAACTTACCAACCTAGCGTTGAGGAGCTTAGCAAGGAGCTTGAAGCGAATAAGACAGAGACTCCGATGGAATTCCCGAATGCCGGAAGGTTTTAGGCGCGCTCATTATACCTTCCTCTGCTCTCTATCTCTGAAAGGCGCGAGAGTATGGCTTTGGAGCTGTGCGCTTCTGCTGAATAGCTTTTTATGAAAGCAAAATAGCTTTCCTTGCCTATTGACCTCTTCATAAGGAGCAGGTCTAGTGCCTTTTCCTCTATTGAATCTAATATTGAGGATAGGCCGAAGTCTATCACCCACGGCTCGCCCCCTGTATCTACCAGTATGTTCGCAGGCGTGAAATCACCGTGGGCAATGCCTGCATTGTGGAGCTTGCCGAGGTACTTGCCGACTTTGGCCATTAGGGCCTTGCTGATCTTATCGCCCTGCTGCATGAGTGCGCTCATCTGGATGCCTTCTACATATGTCATGAACAGCTGATAGCGCTTTACGAAAAGCACATTTGGCACTTTCACGCCTATCGAGTCTGCGATGTATGTTATCTTCGCTTCGCTCCTGGTCCTTGCCGCCCTTATGCCCTCGTCAAGCTCCTTTATCCTGTAAGGCTTGGGCTTCCTGTCCTTGAGCACAGCGTCGATGCCGAATATGCTTGTGCGATATACTTCCGCTTCTGCGCCCTTAGCCATGAGCTTCATTGCCATGCATTCACCACGTTATCTCTACGCTGTCTGCCCTGTAGTCCTGCCTTACGCCGCATTCTTTTATATCGCAGCTGCGCACTGCAGATTCAAGCATCTTTTCTGCAACGAGCGCTATCATCGCCCCATTATCGGCATTATATTGGTCAGGGGCAAAGCCGAACTTGGCACTTTGGGAATCTGCAACAAACTGCAACATCTCTCTAAGTCTCTGGCTCTGGGCAACGCCGCCGCATACAATCAGCGATTTTTTGCCGAGAAGTGCGAGCGCCCTTTCAGTTGCTTCACAAAGCATGGAGAATGCGGTTTCCTGAAGCGAGAAGGCCACATTGCTTGCGCTGTTGCCCTTAAGCATTTTGATCGCCTTTGTCTGCAATCCTGCGAATGCAAAATCCATGCCCTTTACGGTATAAGGCATTGGCAAGTAATGCCCGCCAACGGCAAGCTTGGCGACGCTAGACCCCCATGCAGGCTTAAGGCCTGCGGCACGCGCGAAGTTGTCAAGCATGTTCCCTACTCCGATATCAAACGTCTCACCATACACGTGGTAATGCCTGAACGGCTCTTCAGTAATACCCAATATCTGCGAATTGCCTCCGCTGACATATAGGGCAAGAGGGTCGCTGAATCTGTTAATGTGCTTTGCTATCTCTATGTGGGCGACTGCATGGTTTACAGGGTATATTTTTATATGATATTTGGATGCTAGGGTCTTTGCGACTATGTTTCCGACACTCAGGCATGGGCCTATGCCTGGACCCATGGTATACCCTATTGCATCTATTTCGTCTATGCTTATACCCGCAGTAGTAAATGCCTCTATAAGCAGCTTTCTGACTCCTTTGACGTGGAAATCGGAGACGCGCATCGGTATCATGCCCTTGTCTGATATTGGATACATGCGCTTGACGTTGGCAAGAACCTTCCCTTTCTCTATTATTCCTATGCCAAGCGTATGCGCGCTGCTTTCTATGCCTATCACTGCCATAGCTGCACCAACCTTATGTATTATTGCAGGAAAAGGTTATAGAAGATTGGCTTCTTGGCGAGCCTTTCAGAGTAGGAATGCAGTTCCTGCATCACTGCAGGTCTATGTTGTCTTCCTTGAAGCCCATCTTCACAAGCGCTTCCTTTACTTCATTGACATGCTTGCCCTGCAGCTCTATGGTGCTGTCCTTGTATGTGCCTCCGCAAGCTAGCATCTTCTTAAGGTTCTTTGTTGCCTCTTCTATCTGGTCCGATCCTATGCCGTCAACAACAGTCACAACCTTGTTGAACTTTGCCTTCTGCGTGAAGACCTTTATCTTTGTGGCAACTTCCTTGTCAAGAACAGAGCATACGCATATTTCTTTGGGCAGACCGCATCTTGGACATATCTCAGACATTATTCTTTCACACCTCTTTGGTTAAGGAGCGTATTTATTCTGGCTATCGTCTTTCGTATCGACTTCAGCTTTATTACCTTGCTTGATACCCCAGTAGAGGCTATCTTGCGCCTTTCTATGGCCAGCTCAAGCTCCAGCTCCGCGTTCTTCTGCTTCAACGCACTGTCTGAGAGTGCTTTGAGTTCATTCATCTTTATATAAAACACCTTTTTTAGAATATAGAGTGTTTTGTGTATTAGAAGATATTTAAACCTTTACGTGATGAATCTGGCAGCCCATTGTCCATAATGGCAGGGGCGTAAAACAGCAAACCTGCGCCCACTAACAACTTATAAATATCTGGATATACCCCATCTTTATGCGCATCGAGGTGCTTATTTGGACAGCATTATTGACAATCTTGTTGCTGAGGTATCCGTAGAATTGCTTAAGGAAAGGCAGGACAGGGAAAAGATATTAAAATTGGCGGAAGAGTTGGACTCGCAGAGCAGTAAGGAAGGCAAGGCGAGGTATAATGCTGCACTAGCTGTAGTCAAAAAGGTTTATAGGTTAGAGGAGGGAGATTTCGCAAAACGGGAAAGACCTACAGCGAAGACCCTGGCAAGCTCTTTATTGGAGCTCAAGGCGTTGGGCCTTAGTGATGATGATATAAAGAAGGTTATAGCCGAGTTTCCGAGTATATTGAATCTAAGCGAAGAGTATATTGAGAAGAGGAGGGAATACTTTGGGTATACGAAGGAAGAGTTTGCAAAGATAGTGAGCAAGTTTCCGAGTATAGTGGGCTCCAGCGAGGAGCATATTGAGAAGAGAAGAGAGTACTTTGGGTATACGAAGGAAGAGTTTGCAAAGATAGTGAGCAAGTTTCCGAGTATAGTGGGCTCCAGCGAAGAGTATATTGAGAAGAGGAGGGAATACTTTGGGTATACGAAGGAAGAGTTTGCAAAGATAGTGAGCAAGTCCATAAATGTAATAAGCAACAGCGAAGAGTATATTGAGAAGAGGAGGGAATATTTTGGGTATACGAAGGAAGAGTTTGCAAAGATAGTGAGCAAGTCCATAAGTGTACTAAGCAACAGCGAAGAGTATATTGAGAAGAGGAGGAAGTATCTTAGATTGGATATGAAGGCATTTTCCAAGTTGGTGTATACAGCGCCGGGAATTTTGAGTTTAAGTGAGGATAACCTAGAAAAAAGGTTTGACTGGTACAGAAGGCATTTCAGGATAGGTAAAGATGAGCTTGTAGCAAGGATGGTTGAAAAGCCTGCATTGTACTTCAGCCTGTTTGACAGGTCATTTTATGCTCGCGTACTTCTCAGGACAAAGGCCATGACTGCAGGGGGCAAGGCGCTGAATGATGTAAGAGACATTGCATCTGTCCTCAAATTCAACGAGAAAGAATTCGTCGAGAAGCACGGCAACGGCATAGACATCGATAGCTACAACAGGCTGAAGGAGCTCGCAAGGGTCACAGAAGAAGCCAATAAAAGGAAGTCGAAATCCAAGGCATGATGCACTTAGCTTCTTGCACCTACCATTGCATTGCCTTGAGCACCTGTTAAAAAGCTGCATGGCTTATAGACAGAATGGAGTCTACTGTGCCGTCACTCACGCAAAACAAAGATATTAATAAGTTTTCCGCCAAATAGTAGGTAGTAAATAATCTTATTATTCAAGATTATCAAAGATTGTGGTTTCTATGGCTAATGTGTATGAAGTCAACCCGCAGGAGCTGGTAAAGGCTGCTGCAGTGAAGCTGAAGGAGGTTATAAAGGAGCCACCGGAATATGTGCATTTCGTCAAGTCCGGCGTAGGCAGGGAAAGGCCGCCGCAGGATGCGGATTTCTGGTATATGAGGAGTGCTTCTGTGCTCAGGCAAGTATATTTGAACGGGCCAATAGGTGTATCTAGGCTGCGCGTGAGATATGGAAGCAAGAAGGAGCATGTAGTACACAGAAAGCATTTTATGCGCGCAGGAGGCAGCATCATAAGCGACTCGCTCAAAGCCCTTGAAGAGGCAGGATTGGTGAAGAAGGACCAGAAAGGTAGGAGCATAACGCCAAAGGGCAAATCGTTCCTGGACAAGATTAGCAATTCTGTACTTACTTCGAAAGGTGGCCAATGATGGCTGAGCAAGAAGATGATTACAGCAAGGTTTCAAGGAAGAGGCTCGAAGCAGCGTATAGGAAGCTACAGGAAGAACAGCAGAAGAAAGAGGTGTTGCGCAAATTCCTCGATGACGATGCCTACGAGAGGATGATGAACGTTCATATATCCAACCCGGACCTGTATGACCAGGTTGTTGGATTGATAATACAGCTCGTTCAGGCGAGGCGCATAACAGGAAAGATGACCGATGCGCAGCTTCGCTCAATACTCGAGAGGGCAACGTACAGGCCTGAGCCCAAGATAGAATTCAAGCATAAATGATTACAAGTTGGTTTTTATGTCCAAGAAAACACCGCGCAAGAAGGCGAGGCTGGGGAGGAAGATCAAGCAGTCGAGGAGGATACCGCTTCTAGCTACCCTCAGGACCCACAGGAAGATAGAGTACAACAGGAACAAGAGAGACTGGAGGAAGGACAAGCTTGAGATAAAGGATGAGTGAAATGGCAGAGCGTTTGATTACGATAAATATAAGGAGATATTTGGCCATGCAGCCGCGCACTAAGAGAGTCAAGAGGGCCGCAAGGTACGTCAGGGAGAGGGCAGCGCACTACATGAAGATGGACGAAGGCGATGTACTAATAAGCAAGGAGCTTAACAACCGCATAGTCAAATACTATTCAAGGAAGATGGTGCCGATCAAGCTGAGCGCCAAGATAGACAATGGCAAGGCGGTGCTCAACGAATTTTCTGTAGAGAAGCCCGCAGCAGAGCAGAAGCCAGCTAATAAGGCGGCAGCAGGCAAGAAGCAGGGCAGCAAAGCTGCCCCGGCGAAAGGTGCAGCAGTTGCGGCACAGAAGCCAAAGCCTGCTTCCCAGGAGAAGAAGGGCTGAACCGCCTGCGGCGTAGGCTGCAGCTGGCCGGTGATTTTTATGAACGCAGCAAAATACGCTATAAACGGCAGTGACTGCGTAGGCGCTTTCGCACTTGCTACTGACAGGTACGTGTTTGTAGGCAGGAGCATAACCGAAGGAAACAGGAAATTCTTGGCTTCGATGCTCGGGGTAGAGGTTGTAGACATGTCCATAGGGGGCATGGACTTCATAGGGGTGCTCGCGCGGGCCAATTCGAACGGCATGCTCATATCAAACCTAGCTACCGACAGGGAGATGGAAGCAATACGAAGCATGAAGCTAGGCATTAACATTGAAGTGCTTGGCAGCCCGCTCAACGCTGTTGGCAACAATATGATACTCAACGATAAGATAGCCATAGTGAATCCAGAGTATAACAGGAAGGACATGGCCATAATGGGGGATGTGCTCGGAGTAGAGGTTGTAGGCAGCTCTATAGGAAGCTTCAAGACAGTAGGAGCCAACGACATATTGACAAACAAGGGCCTTGTGATAAACAACCACGCTTCTGATGCAGAGAAGGAGAAGCTCGATAGCGAGACGGGTTTCGACTCTGTAAGGAGCACTGCCAACATGGGCTCGCTGGGCATAGGCATTGCTGTGGTTGCTAATTCGAACGGAGCACTTATAGGCGATACAACTACAGGATATGAGTTCTCAAGGATAGTAGACGGATTATATTTATAGAAGGTGATTGCATGAAGTTCACAGTAGCAGGAAGGATAAGGAGGAGCACGCAGTTCAGCGTTCAGGTGGAAGCCGAGAGCGAAGAGCATGCGAGGGCGAAGGCGCTGATGAAGCTGGGCAGTACGCAAGGCATAAGCAAAAACAATATAGTAATAGAAAGCATTGATAAGGTTGATGGCAAATGAATATTGGTGTGAGTGATGGCAACTAACGATGCGGCTGCGGGCGGCACAGGCCGCAGTGAAGAGTATAGTGAGGGGGAGCTGCAATACCTGCTCCAAGCATACCAGGAGCAGTATTCAGTCCTGGCTAGGGAGATGAAAGAATCTTCTGATACAGTAATTGGCATAAGCAGCGCGATGGAGGTCCTCGACAATAAAGATATAATAGCCAAGAAGGAATCGCTGATGCAAGCGGGGGCTGGGCTATATGTATATGCCAATACTGGCGAATCAAAGAGCGTTGTAGTGAGCATAGGCGGCGGATTGATGATTGAGATGGATGCCGCTGCGGCCAAGGAGGCGCTCAACAAGAGGTTCGAGGCGCAACGCGAGAATATGAACAGGATATCGCACCAGATGAAGCAGGTCGAAGACACGATATATGATATATCCTACAAGCTCGAAGGATTAGCTGCTGATTGAATGTTTGACAGCCTTAAGAAGAAATTGTCCGATGCCATAAAGTCATTCTCCAAATCCGAAGAGCGCAAGGTTGTTGAAGAAGCCAAGGAGGACCAGGAGAAAGTTGAAGGGCATGCGGAGAATGTGGGCAGGGAAGAGAATAGAGAGCACGCTCCGAAGGAGCGCACAGAGGACAGGCATGAGAGTAGGGAGAAAAAGGAGCACGATGATAATAGCATAAAGCTCTCTGTATCCACGAACATAAAGAAAGCGATATTCAACAGCGTAAAGCTGAGTGACTCTGATATAGATAAGTTTACCGACCAGCTGCGCGTATCGATGCTTGAATCGGATGTTTCATTCGATGTTGTGGAAGACTTCTCCGAGCAGGTAAGGTCACTGCTTGGCGGGCGCAAGCTGAGCTCCAGGAACTTGCAGGAGGAGCTCGTAGGCACAGTGCGTGAAGCGCTTCTAGATATACTTAAGCCTTCGGCGAACGCAATAGACATAATGTCGTTCATACCTGAAAGGATAGCTTCGGGCAACGCACCTGTGAAGGTGCTCTTCCTCGGCCCTAACGGCACAGGCAAGACCACGACAATAGCGAAGATAGCGTACGCGCTAAAGAACAAAGGAATGCACCCGCTGCTCTCTGCCAGCGACACCTTCAGGGCTGCAGCAATAGAACAGACAGAGCACCATGCCAAAGCAGTAGGCGTGCCCGTAATAAAAAGCAACTATGGGGCAGATCCTACCAGCGTTGCATTCGATGCTGTGGCATATGCCAAAGCGCACGGCAACGATGTTGTGTTGATAGACAGCGCAGGAAGGCAGGAGACAAACAAGAACCTTATAGGAGAGGTGCAGAAGATGCACAGAGTGATAAAGCCGGACCTCACCATATATGTCGGCGAGAGTGTATCGGGAGGCATGATAGCTGAGCAGATAGCCGAATTCAACAAGTTCATCAAGATTGACGGGATAATACTCACTAAGCTGGATTGCGATGCCAAGGGAGGCAATTCCATATCCATATCAAAAGTGACAGGCATACCTGTACTGTTCTTCGGCACCGGTGAGAAGTACACCGACCTAGTGCCATATAGCCCGGCAAAAGTAGTCGATATGATACTGCCAAGCGCAAGCTAATCCGATAGCAACTTGCACAGTTACACCTTTTTATATTTTGCACAGCAACTACTATTAGGTATTGGCTGTGATTGCATGGATGAAGATTTGCGTTTGATGGAATCGGAAGTGATGAAGAGGCTAAAGGGAAGGTTCGTTGATGTTGACAATGAAGACAAGAAGAGGGAGCTGGTCGAATCGGTGGCAAAGACGCTGATGCCCGACATAGACCAGGAGAGCATAGATGCAATGCTCAAGGATATGGAAGACCTCGGGCCCCTCAATGACCTATTGAGCAAAAGCACTATAGAGGACATAATGGTAAACAACACCTCAAACATATTCGTTTATGATTCTGCTGTGGGCGAGCAGAAAGTCGACGCTAAGATAGGCGGAAAGGAGGACCTCGCACTGCTTGTGGACAAGCTGAAGCTGTACGCCACAAATGAGGCTTCGAAAGGCAGCATACTAGATGTGCATATGCGCAATGGAAGCAGGGCGAACATAGTTTCGTCGCCGCTCGGATATGATATAACGATAAGGAACTTCAAGATGGAGGCGCTGAGCATACTCGACCTGATAAACCTTGGAGTGATGGACTACCAAATAGCTGCAAGGCTATGGGTGTATGTGGACGGATTCAGGGTAAGGCCAGCCAACATGCTCATAGGGGGCATGCCTGCGGCAGGAAAGACTACCCTGCTCAACGCTATGTTCTCGTTCTTCAGGCCAGAAGCGAGGATAGTAACAATAGAGGAGACATACGAGCTCAATACCGAGACGCAGGAGAATTGCGTGAGGCTGGAGACGAGCGAGGACATGACCACTACAGACTTGGTGAAGAACGCCCTTAGGATGAGGCCTGACATGATAATCATAGGAGAGGTAAGGGGTGAAGAAGCAAATGACATGATGACGGCGATGAACATAGGCAAGATATCTATGGGAACCATACACGCCTCCTCTACAAGGGATATGATAAACAGGCTGCAGCATGCGCCAATGAACGTGCCTAAGGATATAATACCAGTCATCGATGCACTGATAATACTCGCGCAGGTCTATGAGAAGAACAAGCCATCGAGGAAAATTGTCCAGATATCAGAAATATCGGGTATGGAAACGCAGATACTTTTATCAGACCTGTACAAATTTGATTACAAGACACATAAGGCTGCGCCAATACTGCCAAGCGTGACATACCGCGATACGCTGTCTACCGTGCTTGGAGTGCCGCCACCAGACATACTCGCTGAGGAGAATGTCAGGGCGAACATATTGTTTGCGATGAACAAGCAGGGCACTAGGGACATGGTAAGCATAAACAACATAGTGAAAGAGTACTACGACAACCCTGAAGCGACGCTCAAAAAGCTGGGCCTCAACAACATGCAGCCAGTCATAAAGGTATGACTGCGAAGGCTGCCGCACATCGCGCTTATGGAAGGAACTCGTTGTTCCTTATCTTTTCACGCACGTAGTCGCCTAGGAAAGTTAGCTTCGGGCCCTGCAGAGTATCCTGCTCTAGCTTTGTCTTTGTTTTGAGGACCTTCTTGAGCTCCTCAACCCATTCCTTGTGCTTGTTTATCCATGGATATGAAAGCATCTCCTGCGCGCGCTTTATGTCGACCTCGCTCGCCTTCATAGTGAGCTTGCCGAGGAAATCATAATGCTCTATGTCCGACATTGTTACCCCAAGGAACCTAGCTTCAGGCGTAGCCATGTCCTTGCCAAGGTATGCAAGGTTCATGCTGCCTGTCTTTATGGTCCAGTATATGTACCATCCCCACGCATCGCAGTCGTTGAACACATACACAGGCAGCCCCAGATCTGAAAGCTTCCTTATCATGCGCCTTGTTCCTCTCGAAGCCTGCCCCTTCGGCGTTATCAGTATCGCGTTCTCCTTCTTCCAGAACCCGTCCTCGTTCAGCCTCTGCCATACCGCATCCTTCTCCACTACGAGCACGTACTTCGCCTTCACATCGACGAATTCTATGCCGTTGTCTACGTCGCTAGGTATCGGGAAGCCGCTCCTTCCCTGCCTGCTTGCATCTATTTCCAGGCTTTCGCCGCCGAACTTGTCTATTATGCGCATATTGCCAGCAAGGAAGCCCTTCCTGTCTGCACTGAGATTGAGATCTTCCCTTCTCACGCCCAATGACGATTCCAAGTCCTCTATAAGGGGATTCGACTCGCTCTGCTCGCTGAATATATTCTCGTCGACGTCCTCTCCGAGGGAATACTTGAGCTGGTAGAAAAGTCCCCTTATTGATGTGTGTAAATTCTCCTTGACGAACGAGCTGCATTTAGACGCTATCGCAACAGTCTGCATGAACTTTCTAGACTGCGATATGTTTATGAAGTTTCTCTCTTCTTGCGCTGGACCTAGGTGCAGATAGCCGCCCTTTGGGTCGTAGAGCACGTTCGACCTAGACCTGACGCTAGTCACGAATTTCGGGTTTTCGCCGCGGTATATTTCATTGACTATGGACTTGCCGAATCCCTCGAGCTTCTCCCTGACAGCGTTGTCCGGCGATGTCGCCTTCCCCTTGCCTGGCTTGCCTTCCATCAGCTCCTCCCCCTGCTATGTTTCCTCAGCTCGCTTATCATAGCATCGCGCTCCTTGCCTGGCTTGAGTGCTGCGGTCATGACGTCCGCTATGCTCTTAACAGGTATTATCTTTATCTTCTTCAGCTTATCCTTGCTTATATATATGTCGCCGGCATTGCTCGCAGGTATTATAACCTTCTTTATGCCCGAATTTATGGCTGCCTCGACCTTGCTTGTGACTCCGCCAACTGGCAGAACATCGCCCCTTACTGAAAGAGACCCTGTCATAGCTACGGACTGGTCTATAGGTATGTTCTCCATCGCTGATATTATGCTTATCGCAACAGATATGCTTGCACTGTCGCCCTCTATGCCTTCGTATGTCTGGAGGAACTGCACGTGCATGTCGTAATTCGCTACGTCGCGCCCCATGTGCTTCTTTATTATGGCGCTGACGTTCTTTACCGCTTCAGTTGCTATCTTGCCAAGCTTGCCTGTAGGTATGAACTTGCCCTCCGACCTAGAGCTCGCTGGTGTAACTTCTGCCACTATCGGGACCACTATGCCTGCCGACATGGTTGAATTGCCTATGACTGCAAGCCCGTTTACCTTGCCTACCTTGAATCCGTGGGTCTCGAAGACGCGGTACGCCTTCCTGTACTCTATCTCCTGCGTCACAACTTGGGCCTCTATCGGGCTAGCTAGGTGGCGTGCTGCTACTACATCGGCAGCGGTGACGAGCTTGTGGTTCTTCTCTACCGCCAGGTCGCCAGCTGCCCTGACCAACCCTCCCAGATCCCTTAAGATTAGAGTGAGCCTTCCCTTCCTCCCTGACCTGCGGCGCGCCTCCTCTATTATCTCATTTATGGCAGAGGCGTCGAAGTGGGGTATCTTGCCGTCCTTCTTGACCTCCTGGGCTATGAACTGCACTATGGCGTACTCGTTTGCCTTGTTGTCCTCCATGGTAGAATCCATGTAGACCTCGTAGCCGTACCCCCTTATCCTCGACCTAAGTGCTGGATGCATGTTCTTTATGTCCTGCAGATTGCCCGCAGCAACCAGTATGAAGTCGCAAGGCACAGGCTCGGTCTTGACGAGCGCGCCGGAGCTCATCTCGCTCTGCCCTGTTATCGGGTACTTGCGCTCCTGCATTGCCGTGAGAAGCTCCTGCTGTGCCCTTGCCTCAAGGCTCGATATTTCATCTATGAATAGCACGCCCTTGTTGGACTTGTGTATAGCACCACTCTCGACTCTCAGGTGCGCTGGCGTGCCCAGCCCCCCGCTTTGCAATGGGTCGTGCCTGACGTCGCCGAAAAGCGCACCTGCCTTTGAGCTCGTAGCGTCTATGAACGGGGCATGCGTGAGCCCTGTATTGTCCACTATGAGCTTTGGCTCTGACATGTCTGACATCCCCGGCATGCCTACGCGCCTTGTCAGCCCCATGGTAAACATGGCCATAGATCCGAATATCATTATTCCAAGTATGAGCGCAGCGAGCACTATTATCTCGTAGCCGCTGAATATGCCGCTTATTGAAAGCCCGAAAAGCACTATCACAAGAACAAGCACTATGGGCATGACTATCGAGCCTGCACGGCTCATGCTCATCCTTGCCTTCATGCGCTCGTTCTGCAGTATCAGCCTACCCTGACCTGGCGTATTCCTATCGGCGCTGCTGTCCGTATACGTCTTGACCGCCTTTATCAGTGGCTTGTTCTCGTCGTTCACGTTGCGGTATACGAGCACGTCCTCCAAGTCAGTTATAGGAAGCAGCTCGGACATTGCCTGTGCCAGCATAGTCTTGCCTGTGCCGGGCTCGCCTATGAGCAGCACATTCCTCCTCTGCTTGGCTGCCTTCTTTATTATGTCGACAGCGTTCTTCTGCCCGATCACCTGATCTATCAGCTTTTCGGGCACTTTCACAGTTTCTGTAGTTTTAAAACCAGGCATCTTAATCGCAGATATATTTGGCGAATCAATAAATATAAACCTTGGTATAAATATAGTATATACGGCACCTATATCTGCAGCGAAGCAAACTGCTTTGTGCAGCGTTAGGCAGTCCCGTCGTCTAGAGGCCAAGGACGCAGGGCTTTGGACCCTGCTACGTCGGTTCGAATCCGGCCGGGACTACTGAACACTAATTTGAGGCATAGCTATCACTTCGCTTTGCCAGCATGGTCGGGGAAAGCTTTTTTATGGTATCATTTCAATAGAATCATAACGGCCGTTGCTAAGCGAATAGACATGCTGGGGGGCACGGCGATGCGTTCAAACGCCAAAGTTGAGACAATGGATACTGAAAAAGATGATAAAGGCAAAGGCATAGATATTGTTGAATACCTGAAGGAGCAGTCTAAGCAGATAGACGAGAGGATAAATGAATACCTGACGCAAGCGGATTCTGACAGGTACTTCAAGAAGCTGCTGGGCAGGAGCGGGTACAAGTACCACGAGGAGACGTTGCACAAGAGCATACTCGAGCCTGCGCTCTACATACTCAACCAGGGAGGCAAGAGGTGGAGGCCTGCCATAACGCTGCTCATAATAAAGGCCCTCGGCAAGAACCCCGACGATTACATAGAGTTCTCCATGATATCCGAGATAATACACAACGGTACGCTCGTGCATGACGACATAGAGGACAACTCAAAGCTGCGCAGGGGCAAGGACTGCGTGCACATAAAATACGGAATAGACGTGGCAAACAACCTTGGCGATTTCCTTTATCATTTCCCAGTCATAGCGCTGAAGTCGAGCAAGAAGCTGTCGGATGAGATGAAGTACAGGATTGCTGACGTTTCGGACACTGAGAAGCTCAGGTGCACCATAGGGCAGGCAGAGGATATAGCGTGGCACAGGTACCTCGTTAACCCCTACAAGATATCCGAGGATAACTACCTGCAGATGGTGTATGACAAGACTGGGGCGCTGGCGAGCATGGCTGCAAAGATAGGCGGCATAATAGGCGGCGCAGACGACGAAACTATAGATGCGCTGGGCCATTTCGCGGCCTCTATAGGCGTAGCGTTCCAGATACAGGACGATCTGCTCAATATAACAAAGAGCGCGGTGTCTGATAACAAAGGAGGCACGGGGGAGGATATTACGGAAGGAAAGGTAACGCTGTTCGTAGTTTATGCAATAGAGAAGCTGCCCCAGAATGAGAAGGACCGCCTGATAAAGATACTTGAGGAACACACAGAAGACAGAAGCAAGATAGACGAAGCTATAGACCTGATAACGAAGTCGGGCGCCATAGAGCATTCGAGGGAGCTGCAGGAGCGCATAATAAAGGATGCATGGAACAATGTGGATAAGCGCCTCCCCGCAAGCGAAGCGAAGAACTATCTCAAGGCACTAGCAGAGTTCCTCATAAACAGGACGATCTGATTCGGGCAGCGGCATGCTGATGGTTTTCTTAAGCTGATCCTATGATAGAATGGTACTACTTGGTGCTTGTATCGGCAGCCCTGATGGGATTTTCCAGTGTGCTCGAAAAATATATGCTGAAGGATGAGCACGCATCAGCGTACAGCGCCAGCTTCTCCATAATAATTGCGCTGATGGCGCTGGTCTTCGTGCCGTTCGCCAACTTCAATATCAGCCTTTATGCAGTAGCACTGGTCTTCTTGATAAGCGTGATATCTACCATATCGTACATACTCACTGCAAGGGTGTATAAACACGGAGACATATCTGTATCTTCGCCGATACTGAGCTCGCTGCCGCAGCTGTTCGTAGTGGTCTTTGCATTCATGTTCCTAAGCGAGAGGCTGAGCTTCGTGCAGTACATGAGCATAGCCGTAATGATAGTCGCTGCATACCTGCTTCTCTTCAAGGCAAACAGCAAGAGGAGATCTGCATTCGAGGGAAGGAAGTACATATATGAACTGGCAATAGTAGTGGTGCTGATGGCAATAGGCGGCGTGCTTCTCAAGTACTTGCTCTTCTACATTACTCCGTATACGTATATAGTGCTTGTTGAAGCCTTTATGGCATTGAACATGGCAGTATACATGCAATTGCACTATGGGGGAGTAAAAGAGATAGCGCACAACATGCGCAAGTATAGGAAGCCGCTGCTTGTCATAGCAATTATAACGATGGCGTACAGGATAACGTATTATGTTGCAGTATCAACCGCATATGTCAGCCTTGCTTCGCCACTGAGGAACACCCTGACGGTTGTGATAGCGGTGCTTGGGGGCGGCTTGCTGTTCAAGGAGGGCAACATAGTCAGAAAGCTTGCGCTCGCAGCTGTTATGCTCGCAGCGGTGTACTTCCTTATAGTGTAATCGCAGAAACCCTGGTCAGGCTATTTATTTCTTCTATGTGATACATGTATGTGATGAACCGAGGTATTTCTGATCAATGATGAAAAGAGAGTCGGCTGATGTGATGGCGGAAAAACTATATCTTACGGATTCGTATCTCAAGGAGTTCAGGGCAAGGATTACTTCGATAGATGGTAACAGGATATACCTTGACAAGACCGCTTTCTACCCCAGCGGCGGAGGGCAGCCGTCCGATTCCGGCACACTTATCGATGAGGTGAACTCCAAATCCGTGGCTATCTTAGATGTTGAGAAGAATGGCGATGAGGTTGCGCATATAGTAGGGAGCGAGCATGATTTTGCAATAGGAAATTCGGTGATCGGGAAGATAGACTGGGAGAAGAGGTACGCGCACATGAGGTACCACACCGCATTGCACATAATAGATGGAGTGGTGCACAGGGATTACCAAGGCAGCATAACAGGCGGCCAGATATATGGGGACAGGGCGAGGATGGACTTTGATGTGCCCAACATGGACAAGAACATGATGCTAAGTATATTGGAGAAGGCGCAGAATGTAGTGAACGAATCGCATACCGTATCTGTAAAATTCTTGGGCAAGGAGGAGGCGCTTAGCATCAAGGAGCTCTCAAGGACGGACCCGGGGAACGAGCTCCTGCAAAAGCTTGATACTGTGAGGGTCATAGATATAGAGGGATTCGACATGCAAATGGACGGGGGCACGCATGTTGCGAACACCAAGGAGGTAGGGAGCATATCGATGCTCAGCTACGAAAACAAAGGCTCGCACAACAAGCGGGTAACAATAAAGCTCGGGTAGCGCATCAGAGCTTCTTGGTCTCGGCGTCCATGGGCTTGTGCTCGTAAAGGAATACCGCGCCCTTTAGCGCCTTCAGCGACAACGTAGCGCAATGAAGCCTCACTGGCCCGGGGTCTATCCCTATTATCTTCTTCAGGTCCTCGAACCCCATCTTCTCTATATCCTCTATGCGCTTGCCCTTTATTGCATCGGTCAGCATGCTTGCGGATGCTACGCTTATGGAGCAGCCATCACCGTCGAATTTGACATCCTTCACGACCCCATCCTTTATATCGAGGTACAGCGTCAGGTCGTCGCCGCATACCGGGTTATGGCCATGAAACTCTGCATTTGCATGCTCTAGCTTGCCCTTGTTATGCGGGTGCTCATAATTCTCTATAAGCTCTTCTACATAGAAATCCATTATACCACTTCAAAGATAAACATTGTCACTCCTTCAACTTAAATATTTTCTTCACTTTGCTTATCGCCGCCACGGCTTTGTCGATATCTTCCTTGGTGTTATATAGATAGAAGCTCATCCGCGACACTGCACCCTTGTTGAGAACTTCGGTGACAAGTGGCATTGCGCAGTGATGTCCTGCGCGTATCGCTATGCCTTCGCTGTTGAATATCTGCGCTACGTCGTGAGGATGAACGCCTTTTATACCGAAAGATATTACACCGGACTTTATAGCTATGTCCTCCTTCTTAGGGCCATACACTTCTATGTTCTTGACGCTCTCCAACGACTCTAGCGCATACTTTGTCAGCTCAGTCTCATGCCTGTGTATCCTATCCATGCCAATGCTGTTCAGGTAGTCTATCGCAGCACCGAAGGCTATGCCCCCTTCTATGTTCGATGTGCCTGCCTCAAATTTCCATGGAAGCGAATTCCAGCTGTATGTCTGCCTTGTTACTGCGCTTATCATATCTCCTCCACCGAAAAGGGGCTCCATCGAATCTAAGATATCCCCTGTACCGTAAAGCGCGCCTATGCCGGTTGGGCCGAGCATCTTATGCCCTGAGAGCGCAAAGAAATCGCAGCCTATTGAACCCACATCTATGGGCATGTGCGGGGCCGACTGCGCGCCGTCTATGAGCACTACTGCTCCGTGCTTCTTAGCCTCACGTGTTATGTATTTCACATCGTTTATCGTGCCAAGCACATTGGATGCATGCGTTATAGCTACAATCTTTGGATCCTTCTCAAGATTCTCCTTGAAGCTTTCCATATCGAGCTTCTCATTGCTGGAGTCAAGCTTCACATAATCCAACACCGCGCCCTTCCTTCTCTCAAGCAACTGCCATGGGACAAGATTGCTGTGGTGCTCCATGTCGGATATCAGTATGTGGTCGCCCTTGTTCACGTTGGCGTTGCCCCACGATATCGCCACGAGGTTTATCGCTTCCGTGGTGTTGCGCACGTATACTATGTTCTCTATGCCTTTCGCACCAATCAGCCTTGCGAGCTTCTCCTTGGAGTTGGTGTATTCCTCAGTTGCGCGCTCAGCTATCTCGTATATGCCCCTGTGTATGTTGGCATTGTACTCTGAGTAATATTTTACTATCGAATCAATTACCTGCTGGGGCTTCTGCGAAGTTGCTGCGCTGTCCAGGTACACTAGCGGCTTGCCCGCCATCTTTATCCTGAATATTGGAAAGTCCTTCTTGATGCTCTCCACATCTATGCTGTCATTGCTTGGCATTGCCATCATCCTCGAACGACTTATAGCCTTCTTTTTCAAGCTTGCTTATAATTTCAGCGCCGCCGGTCTCCACTACCCTACCCTCGACCATCACGTGCACGAATTGCGGCTTCATGTACGAGAGTATGCGGCTATAGTGCGTTATTATCAAGGCTCCAGTCCCATTCTCCTTCATTATTCTGTCGATGTTTGATGCGACGACCTTTATCGCGTCTATGTCAAGGCCCGAATCGGGCTCGTCGAGAATTGCTATCTTGGGCTTCTCTATAGCCATCTGCAATATTTCAGCCTTCTTCTTCTCTCCTCCAGAGAAGCCCTTGTTCAGCGACCTGCCCACTATTCCCTCTGCTATCTTGAGACTCTCAATATTGCTGTTTATCTGCTGCATGAGTTCCTTCATGTTAACATAACCGTCCTTGCCCAGCGCTTCCTTCGATGCCCGCAGGAAGTTTACAAAGCCAACGCCTTCTACTTCTACAGGGTTCTGGAAGCCTAGGAACAGGCCTAGCGCAGCGCGCTTGTCCGTGGTCATTTGAAGTATGCTCTTCCCATCTACCAGTATGTCGCCTGAAGTGACCTTAACGCCAGGGTGACCGAATATCGCCTTTGCCAGTGTCGTCTTGCCTGAGCCGTTCGGCCCCATTATGACGTGCGTTTCGCCGTCCCTTACCTTCAGGCTGACTCCATGGAGTATCTCCCTCTTCTCTACATTTGCATGCAGATCCTTTATTTCCAACAGCATCAAATCATCCTCAATATAATTAAATGCAAACTTATCTCACCATCAGGTTGCAGGCAAACTTCTTATAGGCCTGGCACATCAGGCACAAGCTCTTCTGCGCGCCTTTGTCATCTCCGGATATCTTGCTGTCTATGAACCCGTATATGTATTTGTCTGCATCCTTCATATTTAGGCTCTTCGCTGCGCCATTATGGCCAGACAAATATTTGCTCACTGCTGCCTGCGTTATGCCTAGCATTGATGCAATGCTGCTCTGCTTGATTCCATACTCGCTTGACATTATTACGGATGTGCGCGCCCTGAAATATGGTATCAGTGTGTATATCGCGTCTTCGTAATCAGTCTTGTGCCTCATCTTTTTCACTCCTGTATTTGTAATGTCTCTTGAATATGTCAGGCTCTGAATCTGCGAACCACAGCCCGGAGCTGTCAAGCTTCGGCGTCTTGCCTATCTCTGAACCATCCCTCATCTTCGTCCTTATTATTGCGGCGAACGCCTCCCTCGCCTGGTTGTTCCCGACGCTGCCCAGCTGGCTCGAGAAGAAGCCATTGACTAGAAGCTCCTTGGCCTTTTCCTGATCCACACCGTGGGTGCCCATGTAGAACAGCGATTCCTCGTCTATTGGACCGATGGCCGAGGAATGGGTGGCCTTCACCTTGTTCTCGTCTATCGACATCGCAGGTATTGAGTCGATCCTAGCTGACCTGTCAAGCAGCACGCCAGACTCTTCGACGAATGACCTCGAGTCCTTTGAGCCGTTGACTATCTTTGAGAATCCTTTGAGGTAGCATGTTGCGCTCCCCATAGCTGCGGCGCGGGTTGCCAGCCTGGCTGTGGTATTGTTTGATGAATTTACTATATTGGTGTTAATGTCCATCTTCTGCCCGTCCGATCCGAAGATGAACTCGTTCACGTCAACCGATGAAGAGTAATCGTGCGCCTCTATGGTCCCATGGGCTTTTGTGGCGCTGCCTCCAGAATAGAAGTAATTCATCTTCAGCGACGAGCTTGCCAAAGACTTTGCATCGTATATGTTAAGGACAGTAGTATCATAGCTCTCATTGTGCAGCATGTTAATCTCGCACTTGGAATACTCCCTTGAGATTATTCGGTGCGAAGCGGCAGAGATGGTGCGCCTCCCTTCTGCCGATGCGTACCACTCAAGCAGGTTCAGCTTCGAGCCGTTGCCTGCATTTATGCTTATCCTTACAAGCAGCGGTTCATTGACCGAAGCAAAGAGCAGGTTTATGTTCTTCTCCGAATCCTCTGGAATATCTATCACTATGTCTTTCTTTGCATATGCGTTGATGAGCAGGTTATATTTGTCTTCCGAATTGATTGATGTAGGATAATCAGCCTCTGCTTTCCCGATCTCTATGAATTTTACCAGTTTGCCTTCATCACTGAGCACAACGCTGCCGCTGGACCCTATTATGGCATCGAAAGACATGCCTGAATCCTTGAAAACAGCATCGTAGAATTTGCGGAGCTCGCTCTCGTCGTCGGGCTTGCCAGGCTTTGTATTCACTATCTCAAGCAGCTTTTCAGAGCCTATTGGTATGTACCTCTTCTTGTACAATTCGTTGGTCTCCTCCTGTGCCGCCTTGTACCTTCCGACCAGTTCCTTTGAGAATTCTGCGTATTGCTCCATCTGCATCAGCCTATAGAGTTTGTAGTATCTAGCTTTATCAGGCGCTTCAGCTCGAGCGAATATTCTAGCGGAAGGGCTTTTGCAAGCGGGTCTATAAATCCTAGCACTATAGTAGTCATTGCTTCTTCTTCACTCAAACCTCTAGACATCAGATAGAAGAGCTCTTCCTCGCCTATCTTTCCCACTGTTGCCTCGTGCGTTATATGCGCATCATCCCTGTGCAGCTCCATGTACGGATAAGTATTGGTCTTAGATATGTCATCAAGAAGCAGCGCATCGCACCTTACCGCAGACTTGACATTTGAAGCATCCTTGCCAACGTATACTAGGCCCCTGTATGATGTAATCCCTGTACCTTTGGACACGCTCTTGGATATTATTTTAGATGTCGTATTTGGAGCCAGGTGCAGTACTTTGCCTCCAGAATCCTGGACCTGATTGTCACCTGCCACTGCTATCGACAGTATATCGCCCTTCGCGCCTTCGCCTTTGAGGTATACGCTTGGGTATTTCATGTTCGTCTTGCTCCCTATATTCCCATCTATCCATTCCACATAAGCATTTTCGTATGCAAAAGCGCGTTGCGTCACCAAGTTGTACACGTTCTTTGACCAGTTCTGTATAGTCACATAGCGTATGTGGGCATCCTTGTGCGCAATTAACTCTACAACTGCCGAGTGCAACGACGAGCTTATGTATATTGGAGCTGTGCAGCCCTCGATGTAGGTTACGTCTGCGCCCTCATCCGCTATTATGAGCGTGCGCTCGAACTGTCCTGCCTTCTCCCCGTTTATCCTGAAATACGCCTGCAATGGCATTGCAAGCTTCACGCCTTTCGGCACATATATGAATGAGCCTCCGCTCCATACTGCTGTGTTCAGCGCCGCAAACTTGTTGTCTGTAGGAGGTATCACAGTGCCGAAATATTTCTTCATGAGCTCCGGGTATTCCCTGACTGCAGTATCTGTATCTATAAATATGACGCCCTGCTTTGTAAGGTCTTCGCGCAGGTTGTGGTATACCACCTCTGAATCGTACTGAGCCTCTGCACCGGCAAAGAACTTCCTTTCCGCTTCCGGTATCCCCAGCTTGTCAAATGTCTTCTTTATGTCTTCAGGCACTGACTCCCAAGAGTCGCTGCTCTTGTCCGTAGGGCGCATGTAATAATATATGTCGTTGAAGTCAATCCCGCTTAAATCGGCACCCCACAGGGGCATTGGCTTTTCCTTGAAGGCTTTATATGCAGTAAGCCGCTTCTCCAGCATCCATTCTGGCTCGCCTTTTATGTGGGATATCTCGCGCACTATGTCTTCAGAAAGCCCCTTCTTAGTCTTGAACTTGTACTCTATCTTGTCGTTGAATCCGTACTTCTCTTTGTACTCCGCCTCGTTGGAGCCTACAAATTGCTCTACCAATTTTCACACCGCAATTATAACTGAGTTATAGGAATAGTCCTGCTCTTTATATTTAAGCCTTGCGCTGCAAAAGGCGACAGGCATTACAATCGTGTGTGCTTCGGCAAGCACACATGTTGCTTATCTGCCTGCTGGATGGGCTCGCGCTTTTGCTTTGCGCTTGGATTTGAGTATAGACCTGTAGGCAGAAAGCGTCTTTCTCGCAGTTTTGTCCCATGTAAAGCTTCTTGCGCTATCCATTGCCTTTCTCCTAATATTTTCGTCAAATCCTTTCTCTTTAATGCTTTTTATGGCGCTCGCCATGCCTTCGGGGCTCGTGACCTCGAAGCAGTATTTCCGTACCTCTTCAGGTATTGTGCCGTATTTATATATTATGACTGGCAAGCCCCTGGCTTTCGCTTCGAGTATGGGTATGCCCAGGCCCTCATACATGCTCGGGAATACAAACGCATCAAAACTGTCATAAGCTTTGACCTTTTTATCTTCATTCAAATAGCCCATTATATTCAGGTTATTCAGATGGTTCACAGCCTTGAAATCTTCCAGCATTTTCCTGTCAGAGCCGGAGCCATAGATCAGAAATTTGTACTGTTTTCCACGGAGGTACGCTGCTGCGTCAAATATGAATATTACGTTCTTGTAGTTGAGCAACGCGCCTATGTACCCTATGGTAAATGCTCCGACCTTTTTACCTTTTGGCTGTGGCATGTCTAATATTTCGTCGCTTATGCCATGGAATATAACGCTCATGTTTTTATGCTTGCCGAAATATTTCTCTACCTCCTTGTAGGTTTCCGAGGAATTGCATAATAGCATGTCTGAATATTTTATTGCATCTGAAATGCTTTTGCGTACAAGCCTATCGTATGTGCTCTGCTTTACGCTCTTGAGCATGCGCGGTTTCAGCCTGTAGAGGCTATGTACAGTGGTAACGATTTTAGCCCTGTTGCCAGATTCTTTTAATATTTTAGCGGCAAATCCAAGTTCATGATCCGAAATATGGATTATATCATATTTGTCTTTTGGTATTGAGCGAAGCTTTCTTTTAAATTCGGAATCTAAATATACAGAACCGGATGCTTGGTTATCATATGGGCCTTCGAAAGCGCTCATTCGCTCTATCGAATCCTTTTTTGATATCAAATGATCCATGTGCTTACCTAGATGGTACGCGTATTCCAATGCACCTATGCCGCTGCCAATTTCAGGCCTAAAAAGGCTCATTATGCATATTTTCATTTTGACCATAGATATATCTACCGCAAGGTATTTGTATCTTGTAGTAGTTGCTTGCAAGCGCCATGCGATCTCTAGGCAGCATTACCTCTTTTACAAAAAGTGGGCGAGTTAATGTCAATCAATATAC
>JBMFWP010000008.1:0-13735 GCA_049965155.1 Candidatus Micrarchaeia archaeon
TAGGGGAGACGCTCGCAGAGGATCATGCCTCTACAAGTAACATGATGGATTACCTGAAAAGTATTCCGTATGTGAAAGCAAGCATTGCTGTTGAAGCGAGAAGCTCCAAACTAATGGGCGTGGCAGAAGCCCCGTCCGTAAGGTCGGGGTAGTTCACTGTACTTAACCTAGAGCCACATGTTCCGCCCGGGGGGTGCCAAGTCTACAGACCGGAGGGCCCAGCTACAATAGCATATATATCATTGTCAGGGGAATGCAATGGATATTTGCCCCAGTTTGTTGCGCGCTTCAATGGACATTCTACGAATATAAGTGCACCTACATCTGCCTTGTCCCTGATGAATAAGGGGCAGTTCGCAGTAACTGCGTGGATATATGTAGATGGGCAGACCGGGACTGAGCAAATGCCAGTATCTATAGGTGCAGACGTTTGCTATAAAAATTATAGCATCGGACCGAACGATACAGGCGTCATACTTATTGCGGCACCAGGCTATCCGGCATCCGCACCTAGCGGCGCACAGTCCGCGTCTAGCAACCCACAGCCAGACTACTTTAAGGCCGCAGCATGCATATTCAATACTACTTATAATGGGGCGCGGTGGGGATGGACAACTGCAAGTTTCAATCAGAGTGATTACAACAAATGGATCTTTGTAGCAACAACATACAACGGCACGTATCTAGACCTGTACATAAATGGCAAGTTGGTTAACAGCACATTGGCACCAGGTAAGATACTAGTACCTGAAGGCTATCTGTCACTCGGCAACATGTACTCTCCCATATATTCAGAAAGCAGGTTCTGGTATAATGGTTCGCTCTCAAACGTCCAGATATACAATCAATCCATAAGCGCGCAAGGTATAGAGTACCTTTATAAGGGTGGGATAGGCGAGCCGCCGGAAGAGCTTGACAAGCTTGCGCTTTGGATTCCACTTAATGGCAACGCAGGAGACTATTCAGGCAATACATATGGCAACAAATTCTACAATGGAAGCTACTATGGCTGGATAGACAACTATAGGTACACGTGACAATATTACTCTGTGCAAAGTTTTATTTTGCTTGGGCGCTGTCGCTACCGTGCTTGCTGCTGGGCACTAGCATGCTATGGCCCGCTATGATATCCAAGAATGTGCCAGGGTTTATTATGTAGGACTTCAGTCCCTGCTGCATTGTATGTATACCTACATTCTCTAGTATAAGCATGTCGCCGTTGTCCATTCCAGAGAGGTAGGGGCCCTTAGCATTTATGCCTCCGTAAACATCGAATAACCCTGCAATGTATTCTGCAGAGTAATCGTTGCGGTACTTGAAAAGTCTGGTCTTTCTCTCAAGCGCGTCAACCATCAGCTTCTTGAGCTTAGAATTATAGAATTTGACCTGCGAGACTCCGCGCTCCTCGCTTATCAGTATCTTGTTTGGCTCTATGCCAAACTCGTCTATTGCTATCTTGACAAACTTCTCAACCACTTTCTCATTGCTGCTATTCATGCCTATATAGTCATGTATAGTATGGCTGCATGCACCCAATGCGTAGCTCACATTCGGATTAAGCTGGAGTTTCTTTGACATCTATTGGTATTCACCAGCAAATGATTTATACTTGCACTGCGAAATCACTATATATGGCTTCGCAGATAACTATATTGGCGTACATTATAGCAATTGCCATAGTGCTAGCGTTCGGAACAGTAGGGACATATGTTCTTGGGCATAGCAGCACTAACTTCAATGTGGGCATAAACAGCTGGATTGAGGCGCTCTATTTCACTGTAACTACAATAAGCACTGTAGGCTATGGCGACATATACCCAGTGAGCAACATTGCAAGAATATTTGACATGGCGCTTATACTTTCGGGGCTCGGCGTGTTCTTTGCTGCAATAACTGCGATATCAGGTGAATTTGTGAATTCCAGGTTAACTAAGCTATCCGGAAAGATATCTGGACTTGAGAGGAAGATGCTGACAGGGCACATCGTACTTATAGGCTTTGACACCACCAATGCGCTTGTAGCAGGCAATCTGAAAAAGCAGAAGAGGAAGTTCATAATAGTTACAGAGGATAAAGCACTTGCAGACAAGCTTAAGGACGAAGGATTCAACGCTTATGTAGCAGACATAACTTCTGAATCAGATATGAAAGCATTCAGGCTTGACAAGGCAAAGAGGATTATTGTTGATGTCCGTGACGTTTCAAGGACAGTATACGCGGCAATCGTGGCAAAATCTATAGCCAGCAATAAAAACATGATGGTTGTTGCTGCAACAGAAGAGGTAGAGAAACACTTAAAGGAGCTGAATATCGACCACATAATCAATCCTTCTGCGATAGCAGCAGGTATGATATGGGACAACATATCAAAAGAGGGCTAATGGCTTTGCTGCAGTGTTCTTGCGGTATTTGCAATTCTTTTGCATAGCTCACGCTGATTAGCTACAAAACGGATGCAGCTTGAGGACTAATGCGAGGACATCGCGCTTTTTTGCACACAATATAGTTGAGGTGATCTATCCGCAGGTTCCCCTACGGATACCTTGTTATGCCTTACCCCTCCTCACAGAACCCTAACTCGAAAGTACCCGAAGGTACTGCCTCACTAGGACCCCACTTGGGTGGATTGGCAGGCGGTGTGTGCAAGGAGCAGGGACAGATTCACCGCTCGAATTCACACTGTGGAACCGATCAAATCTTTTACTGCTTTGACAACCTCTCTAGAAGAAGGATTTTGCAGGACTTTATCATATTCATCTTTAAGTATTTCTAAAGCATCATTTTGTAGCATGCCATCAACAACTGCAACCAGTTTAAGATGTGGGTGGCTTTGGCGCATTTTAAGTGCCCTGTAAGCCAGATCTATAGCTTGCGTTCTTTTTCTGTAATCTAATTTCAGATCTTTCATTTCAAGGACAACCTTTGGATATTTATCTGATGGAAATACGAAATCTACTACGAATTTTCTGGATGCCTCAATAACGCCATGAAACTGAAATGCTATTCTCTGCTTATTTAACTCTTTCAGTAAAGTAGCTTCTTGTGTCGTTGGTTTCTTAAGTATGGCACTTTTGATACCGCTACCTGCGGAAACTGCCCTGTTTGCCATTCTCCTTGCATATTCACCGCGAAACTTTCCTTTTTCTGCAATATTTGAATATCTTTTAAACAAGGTTTGGTAATCGGGTATTACTATCCCATTCACAGGCATTAAATTGAGTACTTTTAATACTGTATTAGTATTGATTTGCTTTCGGCGCCCGTTCTCCATCGCCCATATTGTACCTTGACTCACTCTAAGCTTTCCTGCTAATTCCCTCTGGTTCATATTAAGCGCCAGCCTAAATATAAGCAGTCTCTTGGGGTGAGCCTCAAGCACTTTGGGTTCAAAAAGACCGGATTTACGTTGTACCTGCATTACTTCTTCGTAGAGGGTTGCAAAGGATTTGAGTGGTATATAATCACCGATGCTATATTACCGGTGATTAATATATACCCTTCGGCTCATCACAGTTTAGTGACAAGCGATTACTAGGGATCCCATCTTCATGAGGGCGAGTTTCAGCCCTCAATCCGAACTTAGGTCGGTTTTAGGGGTTTGGCTTTGCCTTTCGGCATTGCATCTCATTGTACCAACCTTTGTATGCCGCGTGTAGCCCAGGAGATTCAGAGCATACTGACGTATCGTCGCCCTCTCCTTCCTCCTCTTTAAACAGAGGCGGTCCAAATAGAGTGCTCTGCTTATCTCTAAGCAGGTGGCAACTATTCATAAGGGTCTCGCTCGTTACCGGACTTAACCGGACAGTTCGCACCACGAGCTGACGGTCGCCATGCACTACCTCTCGGCTCGTCAGGTAAGATCTTTAGTCTGACCTTCATCCTGCCGTCGCTCCTGGTAATATTTCCGACGTTGGATTCAATTAAACCGCAGCATCCACCCCTGGTGTGCTCCCCCGCCAATTGCTTTAAGTTTTAACCTTGCGGCCGTACTCCCCAGGCGGCAGACTTAACACTTTCGCTACGGTACTGCAAACGTTCGAGACATTTGCAACACCAGAGTCTGCATAATTTACTGCTAGGGCTACTCGGGTATCTAATCCGATTCGTTCTCCTAGCCTTCGCTCCTCACTGTCGGATGCGTTCTGGTAAGGCGCCTTCGCCACCGTTAGTCCTTATAGGATTACAGGATTTAACCCCTTCCCCATAAGTACTCCTTACCTCACCCGCTCCCTAGCCCGTGGGTATCTTACGCACGCATTGACGTTGAGCGCCAATATTTCACGCAAGACGGCACGGGCCAGCTACGAGCGCTTTAAGCCCAATAATCGTGGACACCACTTGTGCTGCCGGTATTACCGTGGCGGCTGCCACCGGTCTTGCCCAGCACTTATTCGCCAAGCTTGCTATACTTGGCAAAAGGTTCACCGAAGTGAACCACTCAGATTCCCCCCATCACGCTTTCGCGCATTGTGGAGTTTGCGCGCCTGCTGCACGCCGTAGCGCTAGGACCCTTGTCTCAGTGCCCTTCTCGGGGCCTATGCTCCCACATCCCCTACGGGTTATAAGTATGGTGGGCCGTTATCCCGCCATCTGCTTGATCCGCCGCAGTCTCATCGTAAGGCGGTTGCGCTGCAATTTGCGTACCTTTTAAGCTAAAGCTCCTTCCAGATGCTTTAGCCTATGGTGTATTACCCTTCGTTTCCAAAGGTTATCCGCCTCCCTACGGTAGATTGACTACGTGTTACTGAGCCGTACGCCGTCCTATGAAGCCATAGGGCCGACTTGCATGGCTGTCGAAATCTGATAGCAGTGCCCTCCAGCAGCATCGACTGGAGTCGACGCAATTCTTAAAAGCAATCTACGATATCCTCTTTGCATTCCTCAAGACTGCATCCAATCCCAAAAAGGAATTTTCACGAGATTAAACAATAGAGTTTAAAGAAACAAAACAAAGCAATATCTCTTTTAACATATAGCTATTTATACTTTTCTCAGGGCGAAGCTTTCATACGCTATGCACAAGCATAAATATCATACACGCGATTTAATACTGATACCATGCCATTGGCATTGAGAAATAGGCATGCTTCGGAAGAGCTCAGCAGACGCAAAATAGCTGAAAGCATCGACCTCATTGTAGGCAATAGCATTGGCACTTACGGGCTAAACCAGTTTTATAGGAATCCACATCTGAGTATGATAGTGCTTAATTTACATGAAATTGAGACAGCTCTTGCCAAGGTAGCAAAAGACCTGCAATCCAGCAATTATACCGTAAGTAAGTTCTTAAGCGACATGGAGCCACAAGTAGAAGCGATGGATGAGTTATATAGGAAGTGCACCGAAGAAAAGCGCGTGAGCTATGCATATTCAAACAGGTACCATAACGATGCAGAAAATCCATAGACGCAGGTATCCTCTTTCTTAGGTTCATCAATAGCACAGCTGGAAAAACTACTAAGCAAAGCAAGAGCCATAAAGGACTTCAGCGATTGATCCATGCACTGCATTTTACATTGGTGAAGCATGTTTGGATTTCCATTCAGCTTTGCAAGCGCATAATATAAATATCTTGAGGGAGCAAAAACAAGTATGACAAAGATACTCGTTATTGTGACCAGTGCGGACAAGGATAAGATAAAGCTTGCCTTAGGCTTCAGCAAAAGGAGAAAAGAGTCCGGTGATGACATACGCGTGCTTTTCTTCGGCCCAAGCGAAAAGATGGTAGCAGAAAATGCGGAGATTATGGAGCTGGTCAAGAAGGTATCAGCAGTGATACCGCCAAAGGCCTGCATATTCGTTGCCCAAAGCAGCGGTGTTGAGGACAAGCTCAAGGATCATGTAGAGCTGCTGCCCGCAGGCAAGTATATAACTTCAAGCATAGACGAAGGCTATGCCGCGATAAGCTTCTAGTGGTACCTGTGGAAAGGGAGGCAAAGGGCAAAACAGAGATAAGGCTATACAGGCTGTCCGAGCGCGAGATGATTGAGGCTGAAACGTGCATGAAGTCGCTGCTTTCAGAAGCAGTCACATTGCTTGAGAGGGGCAGCTCAGATAGTTTTGTCAGCATAAGAAGGGAAACGCATGACAGCGCCTTCTCGATGATCAGGGCGCTGCACTCGGACAGCAGGAACGTGGCGCTGTTCAGCTTCGATATGGGAAAGTCATATTTCATGGAATACGAGGACAAGAGAAAGGTGTATTTCACTTGCGAAAGGCTCTCGAGCAGCGTATACAGATTCACAAGGACAAGCAGGGATTATGATTGGCTTATGGAGGAGTATATTATAGAGTACAGCTCCGGATCCCCTTTCGCTGATGCCAGGGAGTACTCGGTAAAGCTTTCCATCACTGATACGCATAGCAATATGGTCGATATGTTGCTAGAAGCAAGCTTCAGTATAGCAGAAAACGCCGAAAGCGGTGGCATGGACATCGTGTGACTCGTTACAGTATGTGATTTCCGAAAGGCTTAATATACTGATGCATATTAATAGTTAATGCGTTTTGCTGCGGTATGTTGCCCAGCAAGCCTTTTATAGTTTTATAGGTTCATATTTGTAAGTCAAATCTGCTTGCGTGTTTTATAAAAAGCGAGCAGAAAGGTATATAAGTATTGATACCATATAGGTGTGGTAAAACCTACCGAAGGGCATTCGGGAAGTCAAGCCTGTGGAGACGACGTAAGGCCTTCCGCAAGAAAGGCAGTTGCCTAGGAAGCAGGAACTATATGCTTCGAACATGAAGCATCCGCAGAAGGAAACTTCGCAACGGATGTAGATGAAGCTAGAAGCCCACAACTTCAGCCGTGGGAGGATGTCACATGGAAGCTAATAGCATAGAAGGAAAATTGATAGTCGCAGTGAGGATACGCGGAAGGGTCAACGTCAGCCATGACATAGCCGAGACGCTCAATAGGCTGAACTTGAATAGGGTCAGCAACTGCGTGCTGATAAAAGTCAATAGCTCCTACTCTGGAATGCTTGCGACTGCAAAGGACAGGATAGCATATGGAGAGGTAGACAAGGACACGCTGTCCATGCTGCTGGCTAAGTACGCAAAAGATTTTGATGCGCAGGAGCTCATTGACAGCAAGAGGGACGTGAAGGAGCTCAGGGAAAAGATGCCGTTCAGGTTGCACCCGCCGAGGCATGGCTACAAGAACACTAAGCTCAGCCATTCGCAGGGAGGGTCGCTGGGATACCTTGGCCCAGGAATAAACAGTCTCATAAAGAGGATGATTTGATGGTAGTCAGAAAGGACAAGAAGAACAGGAAGTACTTCGGCACGAGAAGGTGGGGAGCCGGCAACATAAAGAACGCGAGGGGCGCTGGAGACAGGGGAGGGGTAGGCAAAGGAGGCAGGAAGCACAAATTCACGCGCATAACTGCCAAGACACCGTGGCTCATACACAGGAAGGGATTTACAAAATGGAACCAGAGGAAGCTGCAGATAATAACGCTCAATGGAATAGACAAGCTTTTCGAAGAAGGAGCGGCAAGCGGCTCCTCGATAGAGCTGCCCTACCACAAGGTGCTTAGCAACGGGAGCATAAGGAGCGGCATTAAGGTAAGCGCTTCGGCGTTCTCGGCCAAGGCCTTGGAGAAGATAAAGGGCTCTGGAGGGGAAGCCATAATCATAAAAGGGCAGGAGAGCGGCAGCGAATGACGCGCTCTGTCTGACTGCATACTGACGCATAGCGGGTTGAACATGTCTACGCACCTTAACATTGCTTTTTATACAGATACCTTCTATCCCGCAGTGGACGGAGTGGTTACTTCAGTAAGCAATTTCAGCCATGAGCTAAAGCGCCGGGGCCACAACGTCTACATATTCACTGCAGGAAAGAAGACAAAGGACAACGCCGCCACGGTGGATGTCTTCTTCGAGAGGGGCATACGGTTCAAGAAATATCCGCAATACACGCTTGCCATGTTCCCCTTCGTCTCATCGATGAAGGTGCGGAAGTTCGATATAGACTTGGTGCATACGCATACGCCTTTCTTCATGGGCATGTCGGCAATGATGATAGCAAAAATTAATAAGCTGCCGCTTGTCGGCTCGTTTCACACGCTTTTCACTGACAAAGCGGTGATAGATGAATATGCGGCAAAGAATGCCCTGCTGCAGAAGTTTGCGAATAAGTATTCATGGCCGTACGCACGGTTCTTCTATAATAGATGCGATAAGGTGATAGCGCCCAGCGCCTCCACAGCAGGCATACTAGGCAGCAAGGGCATAAACAACATATCAGTTGTGGAAAACGGGATAGACCTAAGGAGATTCAACAGCAGGGTCAACGGAAAGCGGCTGCGCAGCAAGCTGCTGGCAGGCGGATATGAGCACATAGTATTGTATCTCGGCAGGGTAAGCAAGGAGAAGCGCATAGACACGATGATAAAGGCTGCGAAGAGGATGAAAAGAAAAGATGTGCGCTTCGTAATAGCAGGCACAGGGCCCGCATTGGACCACTACAAGAGGCTAGCCGCGCACTACAGGCTCGACGGCAAAATCATATTCACGGGCTTCGTAAATGACAGGGATTTGCCGAAGTACTACGCAGCCTCAGACATGTTGTGCATGCCTTCCACGTTCGAGACGCAGGGCATAGTCACGCTAGAAGCGATGGCGTGCAACAAGCCCGTGGTTGGCGCGGATTACATGGCGCTGAAGGACCTTATAGTAGACAGATTAAATGGGGAGAAGTTCGTGCCGAACAGCAGCGTAGACTGCGCGAGAAAGATAACAAGGGTGCTTGACAACGAGGGCAGATACGAAGGCATGTCTGCGACAGCGAGGAAATACTCTATAGAGAAGACCACGGATAAGTTATTAAATGTTTATAAGGAAGTTATCTAGTGAGGCACCATGCATTATTTATATTTAATCATTCATAAGACATATGTGTCTTATTTCTAAAGATATCATAAACCTATTTAGGATTAGGCATTTTAATTAATTTGATTTAAGATCAACATATTCAGGCGATTTTCTGGATAAGGCAGAAGGTATTGACAATCAGGATATTGTGAAGGGAAAGGGAGAGGAAGCAAAGGACTCTGGTTCTATTGTGACTGCGGACGCGCAGGCGCAAGCAGCAAAAGAGACGAGCAGCGCTAGCCTTGGAGGCAACGCCGAATCGGCCGCGCCTGCAAACAAGCAGAAGTCGCTCTTTGATCTTGCTATCGAATCAAACAACCCAGAAGCGATAGCGATAAAGGACAAGGTAGAAGCTATAAAGAAGGACAGGGCGAAGCTCATACACGACATAAAACGTGTCAGGAGCAGGCTTGCTTTCAAGATGGCGAGCGCTGAGACCGTATCAAAGATAATAGACATGAGCTACACGCAGGAGCAGTATGAGGAGGCAGTAAGGAAGCTGCACAAGCTGAATGGCGTCAAGAGGAGGCTGGATTTCAGGATATCTACGGAAGCCTCATCCCTGAGCGACGAGAAGGCACTGATAAAGAAGATAAAGGACGTCAATACGGATCTCGATGAGGCGTTGCACATAGTGAAGCTGTTCAGGAAGAGGGACCTTGTCAAGAAGGACCTTGATGAGCTCAATGCAGAGCTGAGCAAGCTCAACAAGCAAATCAAGGACCAGGATACAGAGCTCGACAATTTATACTCCAGCCTGAGGAGGATACTGAAAGTAGGGAGTAGGGATAGGACACAACAGCAGACGGCAAGGAGAAAGGAGGAAAGGCCAAGGAACTTGGAAATAAACCTCGAAGACATTGCTGTCATAAAGAAAAAGAAGTAAACAGATAGGATAAGTAAAAAGTAATTTAAGGTGTTTTTTTGAAGATTTCGTTTTTTGGAGCTGCAGGCGAAGTAGGCCGCAGCTGCATAATGGTAAGTACAGACAAGACTAGGATCCTGCTCGATGCAGGAGTGAAGATAGGGGCGCAGGATGAGTATCCGCACCTCGACGACTCGATGCTCAAGGACATTGACGGCATAGTGGTATCGCATGCCCATCTCGACCATAGCGGCTACCTGCCGCATATATACTCTGCTGGGTACACAGGCAGCACGTATGTAACAAAGCCGACTATGGAGCTGATAACGGTGCTGATAAGCGACTACATGCGCATATCGAATCCCAGCAATGTGACGCAGAGCGGGCTCAAGAAGATGGAGGCGGCGTTCAGGCTGTACGAATATAGGAAGGAATTCCGCATAAACGAGCTCAAGCTCAAGTTCATACCTGCGGGGCACATACTGGGCAGCGCGATGATAAGCGTGAGCGACGGCAAGAACACCCTGCTTTATACAGGGGATATCAACACCGCGAAGAGCAAGCTGTTCGATGGCGCGGAGTTGAAGGGGCTCAATGCCGATACGCTGATAACTGAGAGCACTTATGGCGCGCCGAACGATGCGTTCCAGAAGGAGCAGGATATAATCAGAGAGATGGTAAAGAGCATAAAGGAGACGATAAAGGTAGGTGGCAAGGTAATCATACCTAGCTTCGCAGTGGGAAGGGCGCAGGAGGTGCTGCTTTTCCTCGATGACAATATAAATTCCGGAGCCCTGCCTAAGGTACCCATATACGTAGACGGTATGATAAACAAGGCGATGAGGATACACAGGCACAATGTAATATACTGCAGGAAGGAGCTGCAGAGCCGCATACTCATGAGCGAATACGACCCGTTCAAGAGCAAGAACTTCGTTGTAGTGGACAAGAAGGGCACGCGCAACAAGATAGTTACAGAAGAAGAGAGCGCGATAATAGTCACGACAAGCGGCATGCTCTCCGGGGGGCCGGTATTCTTCTATCTGTCGAAGCTCGCGGGCAATTCGCTGAACAAGATGATAATGGTAGGCTACCAGGCCGAAGGCACTCTCGGGAGGGAGATGCAGGACGGCAACAGGCACATCACCATAGACAAGACAAAGATAGATGTACAGCTGAAAGTAGAGACATACCACCTATCCGCACACGCTGACAGAAAGGGCCTCGAGAGCGTCATGTCAAGCATAAACGGGCTTAAGAATGTGTTCATAGTGCACGGCGAAAAGAGCAAGTCCGAATCGCTCAAGGAGTACGCGAGCAAGAAGTACAAGACAATAGTGCCTGAGCTCGAAGGGGAGTATACTATATAATAACCCTTGTTGCTGCTGTTTCTCTTGTAAGCAGTATGACGAACACAGCCTAAAGGCTTAAATAGTATATTAGAGCATAATAGCAACATTGCTTTGGTTTGGGGGATGTAAGCATAGGTGATAATATGCCAGTCAAGAAGAAGAGCAGCGATAATGGCGTCGATAGCATTCGCAGACTACAGACGATAAACGACGTCCTGAACAAGGGATCGCTGGAAAATCTCCTCGCCTACGGTTCTGCAAAGGATAATGAAGCCGCAAGCGAAAACGCAGCAGACAACCTGATAAACCAGATAGCCAGCGACAGGAAAAATAACCGTGATATAACAATAATAGAGAGCTTGACAAAGGAAGGCCCACGAGGAGAGAGCATAACAAAGAAGAAGAGTGTAACATTCGCCTCGGAGGGGTCGAAGAAGCCGCGCATGCGGCGCGACGTGCATCTTGTCAAGCACGTAAATCCTAAGCCTAAGAAATCTGGGAAAGCAGCAAGTTCTAAAAAGGTTAAGGGGCATAAGAGATAATACTCTGAAGCTCTTCGCATTTTGGGCTCGTGGCTCAGTAGTGGAGCGCCTGCTTTGCAAGCAGGAGGCCGCGGGTGCGATTCCCGCCGAGTCCATTAATAGGGGTTGCCGAGCTTGCCGGATTCTGCAGATCCTTTGTACCGTTTTATGAAATTCAGGACGACCGTAGCAGTATGCTTGTCATATCTCTCTAGGTATTCGCGGGTTTTTTCTCTACTTATCTTCCTCAGTAGCTCACTGTAATCCTGAATTGGCAACTTCACCTTATAGTAGAACAAGTCTATAAGCGTCTTTTCTGGGTCGGACACGGGCACCGCCAGTGTCCCATATTTGACTATGTCAAATCCGAAGAAATATTTTGCTGGCACGTGGTGGACGAAGACCGTTTCCTTCATATCGCCAAATATGTGTATTGAGGAGACACGGACCTTCCTGATGGTAATGATATCCGGCCTAGAATTCTGTGTCCAAAGTTCCCTTATGGTTAGTGCGGACAGCAATCCGTAGTAGAATGGACTGTATGCAAAGCCTGCCACCATGCTATCTTTTTTGAATGTGTAAGCCCCTTTTCTAATTGCATACAGCCTTCCACTGTTCTTCATATACGCTATGATCCTTGTAAGGTTTGCCGTTTTCAGCTTTTTGTTTCTGAAGTATAACTTAAGGTCCCTGTGCGTGAACACAGGATAGTCTGAAAAATGATTAACTATGTCATTAACTATTGTCACTCAACCACTTCTTTATCGTGCTTACCATCAAGTCGAATGTCGGCGGCAAGCCTGCGATTATCAGATGCCCAAGGCTACCTATATTCGGCGGCGGGTTTCCCTCTATTTTTCCAATTAATGCCCTTAGCCGTTTGACTGTCGTTGCATCGCCCTTGTTGATCAAGGAAACTAGATAGTAAATATCATACAAATCCTGCGCTTCCGTTTGCTTGAATTTCTCCATGCTGCTCAGTTTATCTTCATAGGCGGCTATCTTTTCATTAAGCAGTTCCAACGGACTCAGGGATAGGACGACGATTTTGCTGCCGTCAATTTTCGTGTAATCAAATTCCGTGCCCTTTTTGTATTTGAAATTGATGTCGATTTTCATCTTCGTATTGGATTCTACCAAAAAGTGCATTGTATCTGTTGCATTTTCATATCCTTTTTCCTTCATCAGAAATCCCGAGTCCTTCAAGAATTTTGAAAGTTCCTTGTAGTACCGCATCTTTTCCTCGGTCGTCTTAGCGTCGAGATAGAAGTCTATGTCTCTAGAGAACCTGTTTCCTCCATGACATCTCCATATTGAAGTGCCGCCATGAAACACCAGGCTGTTGTACTTGCTATACAAGAGTTCTACTAAGATGTCCTCCAGTTTTGCTTTCTCTACCTGCACCTGATCCCTTATGTCCATAGAATCATAACTACATTTTATTACAATTTTATGTAATAATATGCACTTATATATTTAAATGCTTTGCTGTTGAAGGCAGCGCAGTGATAGTGTGCATCGTTCGCAGAAAACCCCGAGAGAAGACAAGGCCGCGGGTACGATTCCCGCAGAGTCCATCTATAGAAAGGTTTATATATAATGAACTATATACTAACTATAGGTGATATATAATGAAAGAGAAAGGAGATGTAACTACTATACAATTGAATAAGTCTATAGTCAAAGCATTAAAGCGCATAAAGAAGTATCCGAGAGAAACTTACGGCGAAGTTATAATTAATCTTATCAAAACAGCTGGGAATATGACAGAATATGATGAATTCCTACATAAATCCCAGCAAGCAAAAATGAGAGAGCTATGGGAGAAAGGCGATTATAAAGAGTGGGAAAGTGCCTAAAGCAGGGGATGTGATAATAGTCCGGGTACAATTTACAGACACGAACGAGTCAAAAGTAAGACCTGCACTAGTATTATTTGAAGAATTAGGAAATGTTATAATAGCAGGTATAACAACAAACCTTCAGATGAAAGGGATACCCCTCTCTGTAAAAGAAGGTGCACTACAAGAGAGCATATTAAAATTGAATTATATCTTCACAATTACGGAAGAAGCGATTTTAAAAACTGTATTCGTTCTGAGCCCAGAAAAAAAGCA
>JBMFWP010000008.1:13833-30283 GCA_049965155.1 Candidatus Micrarchaeia archaeon
GCCTTGTCTTTGACGAATTAAGCAAAAGGCTTGGAGGACTTAAAATGTAGCAGATGCAGTTGAATAATGGTGTTTGTACAACGTACTCAATAGCTGACGTCCGCAGAGTCCATCATTCTTTATAAGCGTGGGTAGTAGGTACACAGTAAGTTATAGATTCTCTTGTATGATGCGCTTAAAACGCACCTTCTTGTAGGTGTTACTCAATCTGATCGGGAAGCCCCGTGATGCTCAATCTTACCCTATATGCTTCAAAGCATAGTTCCTCTATCTTGCTTTTTGAATCAGTGACTGAAGCATATGCTTTTCGAAGGTGCTCCTCCTGGTCTGCAAGCATCCCAAACCTTTCCTCAGCCTTGTTCTTCTCGCTTTCCATTTCATGAAGCTTTGATGATAATGCCGAAACGTGCCCCTTGATGGCATCAATTTCGCTATTTATGCGCTGCAATTTAGCCATCATATTAGGGATATCGCCATCTAGGATATCGGATATATGGCTAACTTCTGATTCGTAGCCTTTGAATTTTGAATTATTGCTTAGTATGTATTCACGCATCTTGCGCAATTCATTCTCAAATGCACGGTAATTGTCTGAGTCGCATAGAAGATTGAATGGATCGCTTATGCAATCGGTTATTCGCACCTTCCCTTTCGAATCATGGTCATATATCCTCGATGCCCTAGAAAGAGGTTGAAGGAGTGATGTGATGCTATGCCTGGCGGCTTTCTCTTCTTCCTCTAAAGAACGCTTTTTGGATTCGTATGAAGAGCGCTCCGCCTCTATGGCGCTGATTGCGTTCCGCAGCTTCTCGTCTGCCTTCTCATTCCTATCAATCTTCAAGCCTCTTTTTCTGGAGTCCAATTCGTTAATCAATTCTATGTTTGCCATCATGCGCGCTATCTCATCATTTATATGATTGTATGCGCCTACTTCTTCTGAAACCCCTTTCAGCTGTTCATTTATGCCTTTCAGAATCTTGTCCATCCTTGAGAACTGCCTTTTGAATGCATCCATCTGCTTCGAGTATCCGACCAGTATCATGCTGAATTTGGAGTTGAGCTTAAGTATCTCCTGGAGCATGTACTCGTATGCCTCCTTCTTTATTTTTATACGCTCATACTTAGTATCAGCAGGTGCATCAATGCTGCCTGCGCGCTCTGTCAGTATCGTGTATAGGGACTTTGAGTAAGTAGCCTTCTGGCTCTTTATGAAGCCTTCGCTCATGTGCTCTATGTATTCCATGTCAGGCTCCAAATCCGTAGATGAGAACTTCTCCGAAAGCTCCGCAAATCTTGCCGCTTCCGCAGACAGCGATGAGACTAACCTGTCTACAGAATCCATAACCTTGGATATCTTTGAATCGAACAGCGAGTCCATATAGCGTGCCAGCTCGGTAAAAGGCACCTGCTTTACTATATCGGGCTTCTTGAAGAACATGGAATCATGTCGTGCATGCCTATAAGCTTGGCGTGTGCTGCACGCTTTGCAGGCTCAGCATCAATTGCCTTAAGGATTTAACGAATAAATAGCTTGACGTTCAAATATGGACGTGATGACTTAGATGGATAGGAACACTAGGGGCATAGCCATATTTGCAGTTGCATACTTCATACTGTTCGTGGCGCTCGAATGGTATATCAATAGGGTTTTTGCACCGAATACTGCTTTCTATGAATCTCCTGTATTTGTCATGGCTGTGATAGTGTATATAGCAGTAGTCGTAGCAATGCTGCTCAGGCATAAGAACAAAAACAGGCAATGAATGCGCTTGTGGCAAAGTGCCTACAAGCGCACGCAATAGGAATGCTTATACCCTCCTGCCGCGCTTTCCTCCCGGCCTCCGTATTGTATCGGTTGGAAGGGGTGTAACATCCTCAATCCTGTTTATTCTCAGGCCGCTCCTTGCCAGGACTCTGACAACGGCTTGCGCGCCAGAACCTGGCGTCTTAGACCCAGAGCCTCCGGGCGCACGTATCTCTATGTTTATGTTAGTTATGCCTTTCTCCTTTGCCTCAGAAGCCACCTTATAAGCAGCCTGCATTGCGGCGTAAGGGTCCCCTTCCTGAGAGTCGGTGTTCACCATCATGCCGCCGCTCCCGACGGATATGGTTTCGGCGCCAGTTATATCTGTAAGCGTTATTATGGTGTCATTCTTTGACGAATACACGTGCGCGACAGCCCATCTTTCTCCTCTCGGCTTTGATGCCGGCGCCTCCAGTGCCTTCGATTCATATGACACTATAGCTTTCTCCTTCTTTTCGGCGTGCTGCTGCGGCGCAGCCTTCTTGTCTTTTGCCATAATTCAACACCACTTTATGAGATTCATTGCGCACTGGCACCGTCTGGGTTTGCATCTGAGGCTTTCTCTGTGCTTTCTGCAGACTGCTCTGGTGCTTCATGCTGTTCGGCCTCTGTTTGTTGAGGCTCAGCAACCGAGTGCTCGGATGCACCAGCATTAACCTTAGGCGCTATGTCTATCGGCTTGTAGTACCCTATGTAATTCTCTTCTGATGGGTTCACAGTATATCCGGGCTTATCAACCTTGCGGCCATTTATGCTTATGAAGCCGTGAACTATGAGCTGCCTGGCCTGGCGCATGGATCTTGCGAGGCCCTTCCTGAAAACTACAGACTGCAGCCTGCGCTCAAGGAATGCATTGGCGTTAAGGTCGAGGACGTTGTCGAGGGTGCTCGTAGAGCTTATTATGCCGTACCTAGATAGGTTCGACAGTATATTCCGCTCTACCAGTGGATTTACGGCTCTTCCAGATAGAAGCTCCCTGACTGTGCCCCTTATGCCGCTTATCCTCGACTGCACCTTCCAAAGTTCCTTCATGTTCTTAAGGCCATACTCATCCTTAAGCGTATTGTCCTCATGTATCCTCTGGAGATTCCATATGTCCTTAGGCTTTTGGTATTTCCTCCTGTTCCTTCTAGGTGCTCCCAAAAAATCACTCTAAATATTTTATTTTGAAGGCTTTGATGCAGATGGCGTCTGTGGCTTCAATGCACTCTTCTTGACCACTCCCATGGTTGCTCCTGTCCTGCCTGTCGACCTCGTGTGCTGGCCGCGCACCTTCTGCCCGTACTGGTGCCTATAGCCCTTCCACGTCCTCAGGTTGACTTCGCGGTTGACGTCCTGCCTTATTGAGAATGTCAGATCGTTCCCGACATAGTGCACATCTGCGCCTGTATCAAAATCCTTCCTCTTGTTAAGCATGTATCTCGGCACCGAATACTCTGCCGGCTTCTTTATTACCTCCTCTATGTCCTCTATCTGCTTTTCAGACAATTCACCCAGCTTGGCGTTTGCCGGTATGCTGAGCTTCTTGCCTATCGAATAGGTCAAAGCATTGGCCATGTTGAGGCCTATGCCCTTTATCTTGAACAGTGCCCTGTAGATAGGCAGCGAGCCGTCTATATCCCTGCCTGCAATCCTTATTATTGATTGCACCTTCTTTTCCTCTTTATTCTGCGCTTTGTTTTCAGCCATAATATAGCCTTCAAGTTGAATTTGAACTGGCGGCACTCAATATGTGATTAGAGCATGACAGATGCGTCTCGCCAGATATAGTTATTCTTTTTATTGCCAAAGCTTAAAATACCTTACTATTCAGCGCAAAGTTCAGGCTTCCAAGCTTTGATTTATACGCCAGGGTAGGGATTTGAACCCTAAAGGCCGTGAGGCCATGTGCTTGCAGGACTTGTTTCCAGGCACACGCGATACCGGATTCCGCCACCCTGGCATGAATGATATTGGTATTTGGCTCGGTGAAGGGATATATAGCTTTCTGTGATTCGTTGAAAACCCAGCTGGCCTAAGCTACATGAAGTTCGCAAGGTTGAACTGCTTTGTTGGTATGTCACCTGCGGCGCCCACAGCGCCGAAGACGGTCTCTATTTCCTGCTTCAGGAGCATTATCCTCTGGCGTATATAGGGCTCCAGCTTGTACCTCTCTGATAGGTTTACCGCAGTATTGAGGTATTTCTCGATGCCTCCTTTCGATATAGTGAGCACGAGCTTGCCGCCGCACTTTGTGCATTTCCCTATGAGCGGGACGCGCCTGTACTTGGCGTTGCACGATATGCACCTGAACGTCTGCTTCGAGAATGAGTGCAGGTTGCCCATGAGGTCAGGTATGAAGTGGCTCAGTATGAGCCTCTTCGCCGCATCTGCCCTGTCTATCGAGCACAGCTTGTCTGACAGGCTGAACTGCATGTCTATCTTGTCTTGCATGGTCTTGAGCGTGGTATAGGCGCTGCGCTTCGGTGCGTAGGCCATCGCCTTAGCGGTAGTTGCATGTGTGAATTTCAGCTCCGAATACGCTGCCTCGGTCTTAAGTCTGCTCTCTACCAATCTGACCTTCACCTCTCCGGGGGGAACATGCTGCATCGTCTTGTCATAAAAATCTTTGCTGTATGAATCGTCAACCTCCATGTTCCATACTTCGTCATCCACTTCTTCCGGCTTTATGTTCGCCGCTAATATGAGCGGCGCGTCCATTGTGCCCCCTATGGTAGTTGGCAAGTAATGTTTGGAGAAGTTGATGAGCGCGTCCATAAGCAGTATCGTCGTGTCTTCATCGCCGTCACAGTTCCTGCGCCTTGCAGATATAAGGTATGGATGCGCCAGCCCCACATTGACATCTGCGTAGCCTATTATCCTCCCCACAAAGCCGGTGGATGTGTGCGGTGACAGCGTCACTACGGCATGCCCAATCAGGTCTTCCTTCGAATTGGCGTTGTAGAAAGGCTCTATCTTATAATATTTGACTAGAAGCGCATCTATGAATTTGCTAACTCTGAGCACAAACTCTGCTCCGGCATAATTTAGTATTACGTCCTGGTGCTTGAGCTCAACGAGCTGGTCAGGATCCTCTAGCGGCTTGCCGTAGTAATCCTCTGTATAGCCCAGCTCGCGTAATCTCTCTATGCTTGTGCCTATCTCCTTCGGGTAGAAATGTGTTATTGGGGCATCAGTAGCATCGAACCTCGACGTCCCGTCCTTGAATATGTGAACACCGTAAACGCTCCTCAGTATGCCTTTCTCTATTGGCTCTACTTCCTTGCTCTTGTTCATCATGCCTTTTACGCCCTTTATGAGCTTCGGCAGCTGGCTCATCCCCAGGTTCTTTATTGCAGAATCCAGCATGTCTGCTATGTCCACCTTCTGCAATTCATATGCTACAGTAGGAGTGCCACAATTCTCACACACATCACTTAAGGTCTTGTGCATACAGCGCGGGCATATCCTCTCTATGTACGCCCTTGACTCATGCCTGTGGCAATACACTGTAGGAATGCTCTCCTTGCCCTTTTGGCACCTGTACCTCGCTATCTCTATCTCCATGTTCGGCGCGCCGAATCTCTTCTTGTCCGCTATGTATGCCTTAGATATGCTCCGCTCCTTGCCACCCTTCTCGCCTATAGGGAAGAGCACATTAGGAGGAGGTGCCATCAGCCTTTCCTTGGCCTTCTCTGGCCTGCCTTGCCTGCCGCCTATGTAGGTGGAGCGCTGCATGATCTTAAAGGGTGCAATAGAGCTTAACAGTTCTGTCGGCAGCTTGTTGGGATCTGCTTCGGTTATGAGCTTTGCTACTGCAGCCTTGTCTTCCACCAATTTGCCTTCTTTGACAAAGCCCATTGAGCACAGCAGCGCCTGCGCATCATCACCTTCTATCAATATTGTGCCATCCCTGTCTGTGTGCGGTATGCATATGCGCTCTATAGCGTCCCTGCACTTTTCCGAGTCCTCGTGCGTAAGCCTTATGCTGCTTATGTCTGCCAAGTTTCTGCCAACAATCTCTGCACGTGCAAGTGCTGATGCTATGCTGCCCAAGTCATCGTTTGTTATGTCGTTGTAATCGTATATGTAGAGAGGGTGCATTGGTATTGAGTAATCGATAGAGTACTGCAAGGCCTCCTTGAAGCTCGGTGATTCCGGCATGCTTCCCGAATAGCCTGCCGCGCTGAGCTGAGCATACCAGTACTCTTCTACATAGCTGGTAGGGAGCAGTGCTGTGTTTGTCTTCTTGAAATCGCCGTACGTTATCAATATGTCGCCGACAGAGATTATCTTTGATATGTGGTCCTTGTATTCCATTGCTACTTCTGGGTCGTTTATCCTGAAGGCGCGGCCGTCATCGAGCTTGACGAACGGCCCCTCTATGGAATCTACAGGCATGGCTATGCACCCCTTGCCGGGCTTCTCGACCTTCAGCTGCGTGCCAGTAGCTATGAATTCGTCAAGCAGTATCATTGTGGATGGGCTGAACCCCTTTGCTGCTATCCCGGTAAGGCGGCTTCTGCCGTACCTCAGCCTGAACGAGCCAGGATGGTTGGGATAAGCGAATACAGGCCTGCCTGCTACAAGCTCCCTTAGGAATACAGCGTTGTTGTCTTGCGAATGGTCTTGGAGATTGGGCTTATCAGCCTTCTCCGCCCTTATTATGTTGTTGAGCCAAGTCCAGTCGAGACCGACCGCCTTGGTATACTTGAGCACGCTCTTCGCTTTCTGCGCTATGCCTTCGCACAGGACCAAAGGTACTCCGCCCCTTATCCGATTTGTTATCATCTCCTCCTTGCCCGATATTGTTGTGCGCTTTATATTCCTGTGTATACCTATCTCTGCATCTTCGGTGGCTAGCCCGTCGACGCATACAGGGCAGTTCTCTATTATTGTGCGTATGTCGTCGTCGCTGGGCAGGTACTGGAGGTGCTTGCGGTGATGGTATATGCCTATCTCCTCCACATACCTCTCAACCTCGCTTTTCTGGGGCTTGTATATGCCTACTCCCATCAGCTTCCTCGCATAATCGGTAAGCGCAACGGATAACGCAGCGCTGGTGCCTCCTGCACCCCTTATGGGGCCTGCATAAACTGCTGAAGCGTAATCAGAACCGTCTGGATTCTTATACAGGAAAACGCCCTGGAATCCTTCCGTAGGCGCGACCAGTATGCCCTCTGTAAGCACCGAAAGCCCCACCCTCACAGCGAGGGTCATTCTTTTCTGTATTTCAGATTCAAATCTCTTGTTGGTGCACACCTCCTCGACCATTATGAAAGCAAGCTCCTGCCTGCTCTTGGCATCCTTGCTCTTTATCAGCGCAGCCAAACCATCTATGCCCAGTATACCTTCAACTTTCGTCGCCAGGTCTGGGGCTGGCCTTATTTCCACGTTCATCTCGGGGTCGTATCCTTTTCCGCGGGCACTGTTGGCAACCTCATATGCCTTCTCTACGTACTTGGAAAGCATATCGAAATATTCGTCGTTGTTCATCACACCACCCCAGTAAAATCGACTGTAGTGAAACTGTATTTCTTTGCCTCAAATACAGGAAGATTGCACGGCGTAGGCATGTGACCCTGCCTCACCTGGAAATCAGTCCTGTCCTGCCACGTGCCGCTGTTGACTATCTGCACGCCGTGGTATTCAAGAAGGCCGTTCTTGTGTATGTGACCCATGTGGAGTATGTCCGGCACCTCATCTATGACAAGGTTGTCGGTTTGCGTAGGCACTATTATGTTGCCGCCATAGATAGGCGACAGGTGCCTGCGCTTGAGCAGCTCGAGCATTGCCTCTTCGGGCTTTGCGTAGCTCATGCCTGGAATCGAGCTTATTATAGAATCCAGAGATGTGCCGTGATATGCGAGCACATTGAGCTTATGAAGCATTAAAGTGCTTGGGTTAGATACCATGTGCACGTTGCTCAGTTTTATGTCGAGCAGCTCTTCGGGAAAAGGCGGCTGCGGCTCGGCGCGCTGCACGGCGTCGTGGTTGCCCGGGAGGACGAATACGTGTATGTAATCAGGTATCGCCTCTATGTACTCGGCGAGCATCTGGTACTGCGAGTATATGTCCAGCACTGCGAGATCCCTATCATGATCGGGGTATACGCCTATCCCATCCACCACGTCGCCGCCCATTATTATGTACTTTATCTTGCCTGCGAGCGTTCTTGACTTTGTGTCAATGCTGCCGTTGAGCCACGACAGCATCTTCGTGAAGTTCTTCTTCATGAAAAGCTTGCTGCCCACGTGTATGTCTGACATGAAGGCGATGGCTATGTCGTCTTCAATCACCTTCCTCTCGCGTATCTGGACGTCAGGCCATATGATCTCCTTGGCTATGACGAACGGCCCAGATATTTTGCCCTTTATTGCAATGACCTCGTCGTTTATCAGCCTAGATGCGCTCTCAAAGAGCCTCTTCCCCTCGGTATTAGGGTTGTTCATGAACATTATCTTTGCCTCTCCTGTCTCGTCCTCTATGGTCGCCATTATGTTGCCGTTCTTCGTGTTTATCCTGTTAGTCACTATGCCTGCTACAACTACTTCTCTGCCAGACATGAAGTTCTTCATGTTCCCTATGCTCTGCGTGATGGTATACGCCCTGTGCGACGACAGTATCTCCTTTATCCTCGATAGCCTGCTCCTGAAATACGCAACGAAGTCGCTGACGCTACCTTCTGCCCTGTCTGAGGGTCTGTTCTTTATCTGGTACTCTGCTTCTATCTCCGATGCTGCGGGCTTGAAATCGGTAGCCCTCTTGACCTCTACTGGGACCGGGGCCTTGCTAGCGCTGTCCTTCTCTATTTCTGCTAGCGCCTTGCGAAGCATATCCATGTCAACTACAGTAATGCCTGTCGCACCCTGGTTGAGCTCGATGATCTTCGAAGAGAGAGCCTCCATGCTTACCCTTTTCATAGCATCCGTGTCTATGTCTGCGGAAAGCATGAAGCCGGAATTGGAGAGCAGCTTGGAAAGCGCCTTCAAGAGCTCTTTGTCGCGCATGCAACCAGCTACTCCTTTATGGATTCAAGCATGCTGAGCAGATTCCACACCATCGTCCTGGCTTGCGGGGGCAGGTTTATGTCGTTGCTTACGCCATCGACGCTGTATATGGCGCTGGATATCCTTACTGTCAGGTCGCCTTCAGCGTTGAGCTTCTGCTTCGCCTCGGAAATTGCGCTCCTGACATTTTTTGGGACAGACGTGTCACTGGTTATCACATCCATCTGCTTGTTCACTTGTGCAATTAGCTCTAAAATTTTGCTCTCTTCCATAAAAATACCTCCATGCATTAGATAAAAATTAGCGTATCATATAGTGCTTACCCGTAAATATATTTATAGGTATCTCGACCATGAAGCGGAAATCATGGATCGCATCAGGCTTTTTTCATATTTGCGTAGCTGTGCATAAGGTTCGCTTCTGAGTACTCCTTTGGCATGCCTGCCGAAACCGCTTTGTATATTCCTGCACTATCCATCGATTTTGATGCAATCAATATTGCGTTGTATAGGGTTATCCTTGTCTCAAGGGCATATACATCGAACCGGCCCTTTAGCGCTTCTACGAATGCATCAGCTGAATGCGAACCTGTAGCGTCCTGAAGATAGTTTACGGCTAGTATGCCGTTGCCTGTCAGCGCGGCGTAAGCATCGTCTATGAATTCTTTTGACGCGAATTGGCTGGGTATGGAATAGTTGATGTACGCATCCAGTATAATTAGGTCGTACATCCCATCCTTGCCCTTTATGTAGTCCAGCCCATTAGCCTCTATTATATTGGCCTTGGCTTCAGGGTAGAACACCTTCGCAATTTCAATCATGTCGCGGTCGACCTCGACTATGTCAAACCTTTCTGCTTGCACTCCTGCCTTATCGAACTGGTAGGCTATCGTTCCGCCGCCCAAGCCTATCATAAGTATCTTCGGGTTGCTGCAAAGGTAAGCAAGAGGTAGGAAGTAGTCCCAGTAGGAATGCGTGAATATCGATTTCGGGTTTATCCTTGAGTATACAACATTGTTGTACCTGACCTCGCGCGTCCCGTCAGGGTACTTTATTATCTCCAGCTTCTTGCCTGCTGAAGTGATTGAATACTGCCTGCGGGTTCGCGTGAACGCGCTTGCCAGCTTGCCCATCTCTTCCTTTATGTTCATGAAACCAGTTAGTGGTTTATATATGTTTTTGCATATTTAAAGTTATTGCACTATGAGTATGCAGTGGTATCGTTGTCATTGAAAGTGATAGAATACAGGCAATTGCTCTACATAATAGCAATGTTCATGTTCGTGCAGTTCTTCGGCCTCCTGCTCGGCATAGAGCTCTTCAGTGGAGAGATTATACCAATACCAAGCCAACAAAGCCAGTCTTTCTTCAGCACGCCTCTTGACTTGCTCTTCTATGTTGCATACATAATCATAGTGAGCCTGATACTCATACTCGTGTTCAGGATATACAAAGGCAGGAAGCTCTTCATAGCGTTCGAGGCTGTGGTTATATTCGTGGCCTCGATGATAGTATTCATGGTCATATTCGGCCTTATAAACGATTCCACCATACTTACAGTATACGGGACGCCCATAACAACCAATTTCTCGATAGCGGTAATAGCCGCATTGGTGCTCATATACCTGAAGAACAGGAAGCCGCAGCTTAGGAACGTAGCGGCGATAATAGCGAGCGTCGGTGTAGGGCTCATACTCGGAATATCATTCCCATTCTATATAGCACTTCTATTTATGGGGCTCATAGCTATCTACGATTTCGTGGCGGTGTTTATAACTAAGCACATGCTTGCGCTTGCGCGCGTTGCCGAGGACAACAACCTAGCGCTGCTAATAGGTGTAAATGAAGTAGAGGCGCTGCCAGCGAGAAGCCTTGACAAGGAATATGTGAAAGAGTACAGGAAGAACAAAAGCAAGCTGAAGAACAGCAATGAGCTCGGCAACCTGCTGGGCAGCAGCCTTGTCCCGGTAGCAGCAAGGGTGGAGCTCGGCACGGGCGACCTAGCGATACCGCTCATGGTTGCGATATCGGCGTACAGCCCCGGTCCTAACTTTGTGCTGAGCTTCTTCGTAATATTCGGGGCGATTGCCGGACTTTTGCTTACAATGTTCATACTCAGGAAGTACAAGCGTGCACTGCCGGCTATACCGCCGCTGTTCTTAGGTATTATAGTGTTCGTGCTTCTGTATATATTGCTGCGTGGCCTCATCTAGCGCTTAGAACGGCGCCGTCGCCGCCGAGCGCCTTATTCCTCGAAAAGAATTCCGATATGCCATCAAGGTAATTGCTGCGTTCCGATACCTTCATTGATGCGGATATTATGGACTGATAAGCGGACCATTTGTAGCGCTTGTCCATGAACACTATTACCGCCCTGTCATTCTCGTTCCTTATCGCCCTGCCCGATGCCTGTATCACTTTTATCAGCGCAGGTATCCTGTAAGCATATTCCTCTCCCTTGCCCCTGAACTTACCGTCCATGTACGCCACCTTCGCACCTAGCTCCAGGCTGGGCTTGGCGAACGGCAGGCCCACTACTATCACCGCTTTTATTATGTTCTTTGGGTAGTCGACACCCTCGCTGAGGCTGCCACCGAGTACGCCGAGGAGCATGGAGTTGTCGCTCGACTGGAGCTTCCCCAAGATCTCCTCTATCGCAGCGCTGCTCATGCTCTCCCTCTGCGCCAGTATGTCTATGCCTGCTATGTACCTGCGCACACCGTTAAGCACTTGGAAGCTCGGAAAGAACACCGCCACGTTGCCTTCGATCCTCCTTTTGATGCTCATCAGCTTGTTCGCTATCGCTTTGTATTCAGAAACCGATCTGGATGCGTATTTCGTCGTTACATCGCTATCCACATATGCAATCCTGTTGCTCTCCGGAAACGGAGATGTATAATTGCGCATAGCAGCATCACCGATGCCGAAAAGGTCCGAATACATGTTGAGCGGGATAAGTGTTGCGCTCATGAATATGTTAGCGTAAGGTTCCTTGAGCACGTCCATTATCCTGTCCGGGTATAGGCAGCTAAGAGCCAGCCTGACCGAGCCGTTGCTCCTGGATATTATCTTCGCCACAGCCGGATCGTCCTCGGCAAGCTTGCGCATGAAGTTGGCTAAGTGCATAAGGGAAGACCTTCGCGCCTTGGACTTTTCTATGTATTCCAGCGCGTTGCGCTCTATCTGCTCTATTATCTCACCCTGCGACACCGTTATCTCTTCCGGAAGGTCATGCTTGTATATGAAAGCCTCACTCTCCTTTGAGAGGTGCGTCTCGGCGAGCTTGTTCAGGGTAAAATCAAGATAGCCTAAATCGAGGCTGCTGCCTATGCTCCTGAGCTCCTCCGATGCGCGCTGTATGGCCCTGGTGGTTATGGTGTCGCTCATGTACGATGCCGCGAGATTTACCAGGTTGTGCGCCTCGTCCCATATGATTATCGTATTGCTAAGCGTGCCGGCGATCCTCTTCAGGAACGCTGGTCTCGTGCTCGGGTTCAGTATGTGGGAATAATCCGCTATGACAACATTAGCGTCCCTGGCCATGCTTGTCGCAGCCTCGTATGCGCATATGCCGTAATCTTTGCTTGCAGAGAAGAGCTTGTTGTGTCCCTGAAGAGCCTGGCTCCATATGCTGTCAGGCATCCCGCCCATCTCCTTGAAGCGCTTGTAGAATTCGCACTTTCCGCTCTTGACCAGCTTCTCGCACTCCTTGTGGAACGCCTCATTTGCTATCAGGTTTATTCCATCGTTTATGCACAGCTTTTGCTTTCCCACCATATCTATGAACTTGAGCCCTACCGAGAACTTGTCGCGTATGCCGTTCAGCACATCTATAGCTATCCTGTGCTGCGATATCTTGGGCGTGAGGAACAGGACCTTCAGGCCATTCTTCATCGCGAAAGTGAGGGCAGCGCTTAGCGATGCGTCCGTCTTGCCTATGCCTGTAGGAGCATTAACGAGTATGCTGCTCTTCGATTCGAGGGCTTTGTATATGTCGCCCATCATGCGGCCCTGGTGCATTCGCGGCTCATCGAACCGGAACAAGAATTCGTCCATGATATCCATATAGCATTTCTGCATGCACATTTTTATCTATTGTGTGACATATCTTAGCGAGGATGAGCGCATGAGAGGAAGCAAGGACATAACTGCCGCAACAGTATTTGTAGCAGGCGCCTTGGCCATTATTATATCATTATATTATATGCAGCAGCTATCGCTTTCGATAGGCGTTGGTGCAGGCGTGGGCGCGTATATAGCAACTGTTACGCACAACTCAACCTTGCCTGCTTCGCTCCAGAGCCTGGTCAACAACATTCCGACGCTGCGCATAGCGCTGTACCTAACATACATGATGTTCGTAATCGCATTGGTGTGCTTCGCCATGGGGCTGCTCCAGCTTTTCGGCAATCCGCAGAGCAGGCTGGCGATGTATACAGTAGTAGTATCATCGGTGCTGTTCATAGCGCTCTTCAGCGTATTGGACATCAACTTTGAGTTTTCACAGCCCGCCGCAATATATGCCTTATCGTACCTAAGCGGACTGGCCATGCTTGCAGCTTCAGGATATTACGTGTTCGAATCGAAGCACAGGCAATCACGGACCGTGCACAGGCAGATAAGCCTTAACCCAGACACGCCCTATACAAATCTGCTCGTGCTGTCGAGAGAGCTGTTCTCTAACCTTAAGGGCGAGGTCAGGATTGTCGACATGCACTTCGATTCCGCAGGGATGGAGAACCTCGCGCTGCTTATAAGCGGCGCAAAGACGAGCTATTCAAACATATATGTGCTTGCGAACGGCGAAAGGATAGGGTCGGATTTCAGGAAGAGGTACTCCAATCTTGTCGCCGAATTGTCTAACAGGGGCATTGGCTTCGAGGTCAGGGTGATGAACCCCGAGGATTCGGCAGCGCAACATGAGAGGTTCATAGTCGACTCGGAGCATGCGTACAAGATACCGCCGCTCAACATAATAAACAAGAAAAGCGAGCACATCGTAAGCATAAAGCACAGCGAGGCAGCGAAGCGGTTCGACTACATGTGGGGCAGGGGCAGCAAGGTGTGAGAGTCATCGCTTATGCGTCATGCAGGTAGTTCAAAAGTCGTGTAAAAATGGTTGGGCTAAAGCTATATATATGATTTGCAGGCATCAATAGTAGTATGCACGCTTTTAGACCGTACCAGATTTATGTGGCTTTGACTTTGATGCTGCTAGTCGGAATTGCAAGCGCTAACGCTTCGACAGTAGGCTCTGCATACATACATGCGCCAGCAGTCATATTGCAGAACAATACCGGTGAACTGACAGTAATAAACCTGACCGTGACCACGGGCACCGGAAGAGTCACAATAGCCGGACCGGCAATAGTTGCGCAGTCCACATTGAACTCATCCGAAACAGCGGCGCTTGTAGCGGCCAATTACCTCCACGTGAACGAGCACAATTACAATTTTGATTATTATATAGCCAACGCGACAAACGTTTCTGGGCCTAGCGCAGGCACGGCGATGACCCTGCTGGCGATATCCGCACTGAGCGGCAAGCCCCTGCCAAACAACTTCACCGTAACAGGAACCATGTCCGATAATGGCACAATAGGTGAAATAGGGGGCGTGTATGACAAGGTCTCGGCTGCAGCAAGGGAGCATATGAAGTTTGTACTTGTTCCTGCAGTGCCGAGCCAGAGCGGCGAGGATGAACTATATCTACTCATAGAGAAGACGTTCGGCATACCGCTCGTACAGGTGGGCAATATAAGTGATGCTGCGCATTTTGCCTTCAACCGCGTGCAGGATATAGGTAAGTACCAAACCAATTACAGCCTTTATACCAATTATAACGTATCGCTTGTTCCTGGAGCTAGCGTGAGCTGCAGCAACAACTGCTCGATAGGCAACTTTGACAAGCTGGTCAATTTCACGTTCAACATGACAAACAGCGAAATAAGCGCCCTGCGTTCGTATCCCAATTTCACTGGCGTGGCGCAGCAGCTCTCAGAGCAGCTGAACGAGAGCGAAGCGATGGCCGGCAAGGGATACCTCTATCTTGGTGCAGACCAAGCTTTCCTCACGTACATAAATGCCTATTACTTCGCAAACCACCTATCCACAAAGCCCGAAGGCATAGATACAATAAACAGCGTAGGCAACTACTGCGCATCAATATCGCCTTCGACACTGAACAGCAACAACTATGAGTATATACTAGGGGGCGAGCTCAGGCAGCTGTGGGGCTCATACACCATATCGGCGGATGCTGCAGATTACAACCTTACAGCCATCGACTCTGACGGCGTCATGAATGATCTGTATACTGCTGGAGAGGCAAACGCATGGTGCCGGTCTTCGCAGCTGATGTACGGCATAGCAAGCAACATGAGCGGAATCCAGTCTTCATTCTCATCATCGCTCAAGGGCATTGCCGCGGACGACATGAGCAACCTTTCCTCAACAGGAGCAAACCTCTACTCGCAGACTGCAGAGCAGGCATATTCGGATGGCAATTACCCGCTTGCGATACTGGATTCGAGCTATGCGCAGGCAATATATGGGCCTTCGGTCGAAAGCAATTCTTCACTGAGCACGTCTGCCCTGGAATCGATGGCGGAGAGCATCAGCAGCAATGCAACGTTCGGCATATGGGCGACGCAGTTTGCGAATGAAGCCCAGTTCTATGCACATGAAGCCGTGATGGCTCAGAATTCGAGCGCGGCACACGCCTTTGCATACCAAGCTTACGAGACCGCTGTGCTTGCGGAATACATCAGCAATGATACGCGGATTATAGCAGGCAGCATCACACCGAATACTACTACCACAACACTGCCTATAGGTGTAACAACAGTACCACCGCGGTCAATAACAACCCCCAGTGCATCAATAGTAGTATCAGGCACCACAGTAGGATTTATTATATTTTCTGTTGTAATACTACTCGTTGCTGTTCTTATAGTGCTGCTCGTAGTGCTATATGTGCTAGTCTCAATACTTAAGCACCTGCATGCAATAGCTGGAAAAGTGCAGCAGGGCAATGATAGGGCAGGTGCAGAAGCGGAAACAGGCCAGCATAAGGGTAGGACAAGCAGGAGAACGAGCAAAAAAGAGATAAACGAGAAGTGATTTCATGGCTGATGTAATACCCGGGAAGGTTTGCGTTTCTTGCGGAAGGCTCACTAGTGAGTACACTGAGTTCAAATGCCCGAAATGCGGCAAGTCCACAATAATAAGGTGCGCGCATTGCAGGGAGATATCAAATGTGTACAAGTGCAGTGAATGCGGATTTGAGGGACCGTGATCAATATGTCAATGGTAAGCATAATATTCAAAGTATACCCAGAGGAGAGCAGCTTCGATTCAGTAGCTAGTGCGCTGAAAGGCATGGAGGCAAGGGACGTCAAGGCTGAAGATATAGGCTTTGGCATAAAGGTCATAAAGGCTATGTTTGTATTCGATGATACAAAGACCAACTCCTCAAGCATAGAAGAGGCTGTGAAGGGCATAGCAGGAGTCAGCGAAGTAGAAGTAGAGGAGGAAAGCCTTCTCTGATCCGCTTTGGCATGCGCTTGATAAGCAACCTTTTATGACATAAGGGCTTCGCCCTTATAAACCTATTGCATGCGGGTCCTCTCCGCCGACGATGTCGGCGGTATCCCCGC
>JBMFWP010000009.1:0-28642 GCA_049965155.1 Candidatus Micrarchaeia archaeon
ACGTTCGGGGCGGGGCCAATATATACCATTGAATTTTCTGGCGGTATAAAAAATTGTGCTGCATACTGCGGTATCTCGCCGTTGCATTCGCCTTCTAGAGATATGAAGTTTGTTGTTCCTGCGCCTTCTGGTCTTACTACTTGGCATGATCCCGGCGAAGCTTTTGGTGCAAAAGTCATAGGGTTGAATACGCCCAATTCAAAAAGCGCTGCGAGAACAACTGCGATGATGAGAATGGCCCAGCCGTAGGTCATTAGGTATTCCATTGCGCTCTGTGATTTAAATCTCTGATGAAACTCTCTCTGAGAGTTTCCTTTTTGAAAAGCTTTCATGCACCTCACATTAAGTGATCAAAAAAGGCATAAATAGGTTACTGCATAAGTGCTTGATACGCACCTAAATGTTCCATGCAATAGCACATAAATACCCTTTTTTGGATATTCTATCGATTGGATGGAGCACAGGGAAAGGGTCGGCACAATGATTGCCGCTTATAACCAGATGCTCGAGCGCTTGGAAAAGCACGATGCCGAGAGGATTGATCCTTCAACTGCAGCAAAACTGGCGGATGCTTATGCAAAGCTGCAGCACTATACTTTCGTTCTGAAGAAACTCTGAAATCATATATAAGCTAGCAATGGCAGCGCGTTGAGCACTATGCCTATCAATACGAGCGCAGCTAGGAAGTTGACGAATTTCGTGTTCTTTATGTTCGTGCTGTATATCCTCCACCCATCAAAGCCAGGTAGTGGCAGCAGATTTACAACCCCAACTAGGAAATTGAGCATAAACGATAGGGCGAAGAGCTCATAAAGGAAGTAAATAAGCGTGCCCAGGAAGCCGTTTGAAAACTTTGTCTCCTGTGCTAACGAAACCCCTATGAGGCCTTGGCCGTTGGCTGTAAAATTGTATGTGCCTGTATTTGTTGTAACTGTAACTGCTGAGCCTGGGTGGTCCAAGTGGGCTGCCGCTTCAATGGTGCTAATGTTCGTTACTGCATGCCCATCCCAAGAAAGCACATGCATGCCAGGCTGCAGCACGCCGTATGCCGGGTATCCTTGCACAGTGGAAACTATGTAGATGCCCTCATTGGTCTCTATGGTTGGCAGTAAAAATAATATCGTGCCAAGCATCAATGCGAAGAACACCACCATCAGTATGAAATTTGCCGATACCCCAGCTGCAAATATCTTTGTCTGCGCCATGCCGCTGAGCTTCTCTACTTCCTTCTCATCAGGCTCAACGAACGCCCCCATTGGTATTACCCCAATGAGGAGCAGACCTACTGATTTGAGTTTTACCTTTGCCTTCCTTGCCAGCACCCCATGTGAGAATTCGTGCACTATCAGCAGTATCGCAAGCGCGCATATGCCTGCAACGAGCGGCATGTCAAGGCCTGGTATGACCGGATAGACGCCTGGAGCCTGATGCCCCAGCGCTGCTATTGGTGCAGAATAATGCGTAAGCGCAATGGCTATGAAGTTTGCAGCACTGTATAATATCGCGACAAAGACGAAGCCTGCGAATCCGAATATTATGCTCGTCGCATCAAATGCAATGCCTTCATAGTCTATGCCGGAGCTGTGCGCAGCAACGCTGCTAGCCACTGCGCTGTTGAGGTTAGGTATATGCAGGAATTGCAATGCGACAGTAAGGTATGGCAGTACTAGCAATAATATTGCAATCAGCGAAACCATGCCAAATGCGTAAAGCTTCTTGTTTATGTTTCCTTTCAAAAGGGGGTATGCAACTATTCCAAAGCCAAGGACTATGCCCCACAATGGCATAGAGCTCCAGAAGCCGTCATGCTTCTTAGATATGTTATCTATTGTCTTTATTCCGTGCTTGCTGCCCACCATGTAGAAGAAGCCCCATCCCGGGAATCTGCCAATATACTTTATCAGGCTGCCTACCGCAAACAGAGAGATCAGCGCAAGAGCCCATTGGTCAGGTATGCCAAGCCAGGTCTCTATATAGCTCAAGTATATAACTATAAACTCAATCACAACCAGTGCAGATATCACATAATTCCTTTTCCTAGAGTCACGGATAACGCTACTCTTCGCTTTTGCACTGTTTTTCGCACTGTTAGATCTGTTCGCCATCAGAAACACGCACTTATTTGCCAAGTTAACCGATCCGCGAAGTTATATAATACCTATACTTGCGGCAATCGAACCAGCCATATAAGCATGCAACGAAAATATATAAAAATTAGACATGCAGAATATTGACATGTGGGTTTTAGGGATGAGAGTGTGATGCAGATGGGGCGACTAAATGGAAGAATGTGAATTGTGCGGCAATAAGACTGCAAACATATACATAGTGGACGTGGAGGGCGTGGAGCTGCGCGTATGCGCCAAGTGCGCCAAGGGCAAGCATGTTATATCCAAAGTGGATACGGAGGAGCATAGCCGGCCAGGAAGGAAACCAATACCTACAAGCAGCACCATAAAACGCCAGGAAGAGGCGGAGATAATAGACGATTACGGCAAGGTCATACGCGAGGCGAGGGAGCGCATGAAGCTTCCACTCAATGCGCTGGCAGAGATGATAAATGAGAAGGAGACACTGCTCTACAGGGTTGAGAACCAGAAGACCCTGCCAACCATAGAGCTGGCAAAGAAGCTTGAGAAGGCGCTTGGCATAAAGCTCGAGCGCGACGCATCAAAGGCAGAGGATACAAGGCACGGCGACAGGAAGGAGAGCGCAACCCTCGGAGAATTCATGCATTAGGCCATGCGATGTCTGTCGATCTAAGCAAGCTGGTGTACAAGTACAAGATATCACTAGACGACTTGAGCGGCAAGCGCATTGCCATAGATGCATACAATATGATCTACCAATTCTTATCAATAATACGGCAGCCAGATGGAACTCCCTTGGTGGATTCTGAGGGCAACGTCACGAGCCACATGTCAGGCCTGTTCTACAGGACAATAGAGCTGATAGACAAGGGCATACAGCCAATATATGTGTTTGACGGCATACCTTCAGTGCTAAAGCAAAAGACAATAGCTGCTAGGATGAAGAGGAGGGAAGATGCGCTTGCAGCATGGGAGAGCGCCAAGGAGCGTGGCGAGATAGAAGAGGCGAAGATGCACGCCCAAGCGAGCACACGCATTACCAAATACGTGGTAGAGACCTCAAAAGAGCTTCTCGGCTACATGGGTGTGCATTATATGGTGGCGCCTAGCGAGGGCGAGGCGCAGGCAAGCATAATGTGCAAGGATGGGCTGGTATACGCCGCTGCGAGCCAGGACTACGATACGCTACTCTTCGGGGCTCCGCTTGTCGCGAGGAACGTCACGCTATCCGGCAGAAGAAAGCTGCCTAGGAAGAACGTTTATGTAAACATAGAGCCTGAGATGATGAGCCTTCAGGAAACCCTGAAATCATTAGGCATAACTCATGAAAAGCTCATATGGATCGGCATGATGCTGGGCACAGACTTCAACAACGGCATAAAGGGCATAGGCCCAAAGACCGCACTAAAGATAGCGAAGAGCGTGTCTTCTGTCAAAGCGCTTGAGGGGTATATAAAGGAGAAGTACAAAGCAGAGTTCGAGCTCGACATAAATGAAGTCATAGAGCTGTTCGACAAGCCTGAAGCGAAGAAAGTCAGTGAGAGCGAAATCCAGAAGGGGCTTGATAAAAAGCCCGACAAGGAAGCTTTGATGAGGTTCATGTGCGACAAGCACGGCTTTGATCCAGAGAGGATAAGCAAGTATATTGACAAGCTGATTTCAGACAAGGATAGCCATAGGCAAGCTGGGCTCGGCTCGTGGATGAAGTGATGAAGGCAATCAGCGGAATCAAGGTTAGGCTAAAATGCAAAACAAATAAATATATTGGTAGAGGTTAAATACTCACAAGGTGTGCAGATGCCAGACCAGAACCCCAAAAGCAATTCAGATAACGATGATAGTTCTGATGATATAATCAAGTTCAGCAAGTTCATCTCCAAAGTGATGACGAGCATCACAAAGAACCTTTCGGACATGTCCGAGCAGGGCGCGAACCCATATAGCTTCAACATAAAGATAGGTCCAGATGGAATGCCAGTAGTCGAGAACCTACAGATGGAGCCAAAGGCCCAGGAGGAGACCAAGAAGGAAGTATCAAAGGAGCCGCTTGTTGATGTTCTTGATGAAGGCGATTCATTAGTCATAGTGGCTGAGCTCAAGGGCGCAAGAAAGGAAGATATATCTGTCTCAGCAAAGGCTGAAGAGATAACAATATCAGTAAACAATGCTGCAGCCATATATTCTAGGAATATAGCGCTTCCTGCACTGATCGACCCATCAAAAGGCAGGGCTAAGTACAATAACGGCGTGCTGCAGATAAAGCTTAAAAAGAAATACACCAAGGCGTCATATGCAATAAAAGTAAACTGAATACGCTCTTCGCTTTTCTATTAGCTATTTGTCTGCCTGAACGCTTATAAAAAGCGGCGGAAAATTCACAATTTCAGTCATTTGATGAAAGTGAACCGAAAGGTATATGAGTATTAATACTATAATATGTGTGGTGAAATCTACTGAAGGGCATTCGGGAAGTCAAGCCTGTGGAGACAATGTAAGACCCTTCGCAAGAAAGGCGGTTGCCGAGGAAGCAGGAACTATATGGGTGGCATCATGACAATAAATCGTGGTCGCCCACAAGCCCACAACTCGAATGTGGGGATGTCACTGTAATAAACGGTGTTAATAATGCAGAAGACAGTAAAAAAGTCAAACAGGAAAATAGGTAAGGCGTATAGGAAGCAGAAGATAAAGAAGCTGAAGAGAGCGAGCCGCAAGCTCCTCAAGGCGCAGAAGAGAAAGTGAACTACTCACGGTACTTTTCCTAATTATGCGCATGCATGCGCATATGCCCTCTCCATGCCGCAATTCATAAGCTAGGGCTTTGTTGAAAAAAGCCAAATTTTGTTGATAAAGTCTTAAAATTGTTGATAAAGCAGAATAAATCAACAAGCAACAAGCTAGCAAAGCCTTATAAATGTTGGCAGTTTTATTAAAGCCGAGGTGCATGGATGGAGGGCAAGAAAGTTATTGCAGCTATACTGATAATAATACCATTCATAGCGTATCTGGCTTTGCCGCTGTACAATACTGAATTCCCAGAGGTCTACGGTCTGCCGTTCTTTTACTGGTACCAGATAATATGGCTTCCTATATCCGGCGCGCTGTTTTACATAGCCGCGGTTCTGATAGATAGCGGTCGCAAGAAAGCGAAAAGGCACAGGAGATCAAGATAGGTGTTTAAATGATAGATGCACTCACATTTTTGGTTTTCATAACCCTGTTTATAGTATTCATAATAATCGGCTTCCTTGGCAGGCTGTTCAGGAAGGGTGATCTGTCAAAGATAGAGGAATGGGGCTTGGGCGGAAGGAGGATGGGCACAGCACTCGTATGGTTCCTTGTAGGGGCAGATTTATTCACCGCATATACATTCATAGCCGTTCCATCAAGCATGTTCGCTGTCGGTTCTCTCTACTACTTCGCAGTCCCGTATGTATCAATAACTTTCGCAATAGCCATGCTGACTATGCCAAGGCTGTGGAGATATGCAAAGAAAAGGGGATATGTAACCGCAGCCGATTTCGTAAAGGATAAGTTCAACAGCAGGAACCTTGCAATCATAATAGCAGTGACGGGCATAGTTGCAGAGCTCCCATATATAGCATTGCAGGTAGTAGGCATGCAAGCCATACTCGCCGCCATGCTCGCTGGAGTTGCAAACTTCGCTTTAGTGAGCGACGTAGCGCTGGTGCTCGCATTCCTCGCCATAGCGGGGTTCACCTACTTCGCAGGATTGAGGGGTGTGACATTGACTGCGGTTTTCAAGGACATACTGATATTCACAACCGTCATAGTAGTCATATTGGCGGTCACTTTTGCAGTAGGCGGCTTCGGCAAGTCGTTTTCGGCCAAGCCAACGTACGTCACGCTGCCGCCTGCATATAGCACCGCATACATAAGCCTATTCGTAATGAGCGCTTTCGCCCTATATCTGTACCCGCATGCCATAAACGGCAGCCTGAGTGCACAGGATGACAGGAAACTAAGGAAAAGCCAGGCGCTTCTGCCCATATACGCAATAGGCTTGGCATTCATAGTGCTGTTCGGCGTTATGGTATATGCAGTGCCTTCTGCGATGGCACACCTGGATTCCATTCCTGCGGCGAGCCGTGGTGTGCTGGTAGTGCCTACACTAATAGCATCTACTACGCCTGGATGGTTCACCGGATTTGCCTTCCTCGGTATATTCATAGGCGGATTGGTTCCGGCAGCCATAATGGCAATAGCTGTTGCCAACTTGCTTACTAGGAACATAGTGAAAGAGATAAGGCCGAAGATGACGCCGCACAACGAGACCAGGTCAGCAAAATGGATTGCCGTGATATTCGAATTCGTGGCTTTAGGCTTCGTATTTGCGGTGCCAGCTACATATTCCATACAGCTGCAGCTTCTTGGCGGCATAATAATACTGCAGACACTTCCTGCGGTATTCATAGCGCTGTTCACTGAAAAGCTCAACAAGTACTCAGTAATGGTGGGTTGGGCAGCAGGCATAATAACAGGCATATCGCTTTTGGAATACGTAAACAATTATGGGCTGCTCACCAAATCGCTGATATCCAGTCCGTTCGGCGTGATATTCATAGGTGCGATAGCCCTTGCAGTCAACCTGCTCATAGTGGTTGTATGGAGCGCCATAGTACCGGGAAAGGCATCGAAGAGCTTCATGCAGGCAACGAAGAACGTATGATGCAGCACTAGATTGCAATGCGTTTAACAGGGCTTAGCACCCCTCTTTTCAATATCTCGCTTTTCTTGTTTTTGCCTTGTCGTCATATGGCATATAACATGCGAATAGCGGAAGTGAGCAATGTTTATAAATTTATCTATTGATACGTTAAACGTATTTTGGTGGTGTTGCAATGGCTGAAGGATATAGCGAAGAGCTGTCCAACAAAGCTATAAGCTATTTGATAGACAAGTACAGTCCTGCGGGCAACAGGATAGGCTGGCTGATGATAGCCTCGATATTCGTGGAATCATGGGACCTATATTCCATATCATTCATACTCATTTTCCTTGAAGGCATATTCCACCCCTCGGCCCTCCTTCTGGGTCTTACTGCTGCAGGCACGCAGGGAGGTGCGGTAATAGGTGCATTGTTTGGAGGATGGCTTGCAGACAAGATCGGCAGGAGAAGGGTGTTCCTCACTACAATGGTAATATTCATCGTATTCGGTCTCGCACAGGCGTTTGCACCTGACATGGTAGTCCTTGCAATACTTAGGTTCATACTTGGAGTGCCGCTCGGAATGGATATAGCAAGCGGTTACACATATATAATGGAATCAATGCAGAAGGGCAAGCGTGAGGTAATGGGCAACCGTTGGCAGTTCATGTTCGCGGTGGGCGAGATATCAGCCATACTTGTCGTTGCGCTGTTCCTCATAGCTGGTGTTTCGCCAGGCATAATGTGGAGAGTGGTGCTGGGCGCATCCGCAATCCCTGCTTTGGTGATATTCATATTGAGGTACAACCTGCCTGAGAGCGCGATATGGCTGATTGGCAAGGGCAAATATGCTGATGCGAAGAAGGAAACTAGGAAGATGTACCACGATTCGCTCAGCATGCTTCCTGATAGGAACTATCCCATACCAAAGGTCAACCTGTCGAGGTTCCTCTCTGAAATACACAAGGACCGCATAAAATGGAAGGCCACAATATACGGTTGGATAGCGTCGTTTATGCAGAGCACCGAGTTCTCGACGTTCGCATTCTACATACCTGTGCTGTTCGTAGCACTAGGCGTGTCATCGATACTAGGAACTGATTTGATAACGCTGGCAGTATACATAATAGCTATGATATCGGGATTGGTAGGGCCAATGATACTTCCAAGAATAGGGCAGAGAAAGCTGAGCATATACGGATTCAGCATGGTATTCGTGGCGCTGATCATAGCTGCGGCAGCTATATTTGCCAAGCAGTTGATAATACTGCCGATAGCTGCAGGAATAATGCTATGGGGTCATTATTGGGATGCTGAGAACGTGATAACCATACCTTCTATGGTTGCGCCGCCAAAGTACAAGGCAACGTCAAGCGGCTTCGCATATATGTTCGTGAAGCTGCCAGCGTTCTTCTCTATATTCCTGTTCCCAGCATTCTTTGACTACGTAGGAAAGGGCGGTGCTACGCTATTCACGGCGATGTTCCCACTGATAGGCCTGCTGGCTGCGATATTCATACTGCCTGAGGTGTATGGATACAAGGAAGTGATAGCCAAGACCGTCAAGAGGGCGGTAAGCAGGAAGAAGTGAACCCCACCTCACTTCTTCCCTTTTTCTTTTTTCTTCCTACATGTACGTGTGTGCAAAAGGTTAGAACAGATCAGGCGAGCGGTTAGCTTATGTCAACATACATCTGGTCGTTGAATTCGTATGCAGCTGATTCGTCGTCAAGGTTGAATTCCTTGAGCATCTCGTCCTTATTGCCGAACTTCTCTATCTTGCCGTTCTCTACATCCATCATAACTATGGATCCGCCGAACTCGTAATACACGTATATGCTGCGCGTGCTGTCCCTGGATACAACCACTACCTTCGAGGAAGGATTCCCCAAAGCTATCAGAATGCTGCAGAGGAGTATGCTCTTGTCCGTTATATCTCCTAGCATGAAACGCAGCGTCTCCTCCGGCATGAGCCAGAACTCTATGGGCAATGCGGCATCCCCTATATCTTTCAAAACGAAATCGAAGGCCTTCATTGCGGCATCAGGGAAATTGGCGTCATAGTCATAGTTGTCAAACTCTCCTTTTATGTCTGCGGCTTTCCTTGCGACCATAGCAGCCTTAGGCGTCACGAGCGTAGGGAGTTCAGCTACTGATAGTTCCTCCTTCTCCTCTATATACTCCTTGTACTTTGAGATAATCAACAGATATATGTTATTTAGACGCACGTACCTGTCAAGCGAATCGCGCATGCTCTCCACGCCATGCTCTTCGCCTTGTGCATCCACATTTTCCATATTATTGATAACCTAAATGAAGTATAAAAAGCTTACCCAAAAACGGCTGATGCTGCCCTAAAGCTATGATACGAATAAAAGTGGCAAATATAACAAAGAAAAGAAAAAGAGACAGCAAGCAAAAAGCGGTGAAAGATATGGATCTGCCTTCACTTGTATATTGACTGATACTTTGCTCCAGTATCATCGGTTATATGTATGCATTCTCCCTCACATTCTATAAGGCATGCTTGGCAGAGTATGCAAGCGGAACCATTTACTGCAACGGATATGCCGCCGCTTGTGCCGTCGTTGTCCTTGGCGAAATGCTTATGGCCGTCCTGCACGTTTGCCCACTTGTCATATACTGCCTTGTCAGTTACTCCCTTCCACTTCATCTCTTCTGGTGCAGTATCCGAATTCGCACCATCTGCATCGGGGTTGTCAGGGGTTCCCCTACCCTTCATCTGGAATACAGCCACTGGGCACACATCAAAGCAGTGCTGGCATCCAGTGCACTTGGTCTTGTCAACATATACATCCATTTAACCACGTCATAAAACTATACAGCCTTAAGGCTTTAAAACTATGCGTGTGCAAAGTAGATGCAAATACAAACATCTACCATGCGCGACGCTTAGCTAATCAGCCGAAAAGCCCAGCCAATCCTCCTGCAGCTTCCTCCTCGCTCTTCTTCTCGTCTTTCTTTTCCTCCTTCTTCTCTGCCTTGCCTGGAGCGGCTGCCTGCTGTGGTGCCGATGCCTGCACGCTCTGGGCGTTCTTTATTACTTCCTTTATATTGACTCCCTTCAAGGAAGAGACTATGGCTTTGGCTTGTGCTTCGTCTGGGCTCATTCCAGCAGCCTTTATCACTTCTATGATGTTCTGCTCGTTTATCTCCTTTCCTGCTGCGTCAAGCAACAGTGCTGCATATACATATTCCATATCTTTCACCTTTAAGCGTTATCATTGCCAGCGCTTGCATTCAGGCTAGCAGCCTGAACCGCAGCCGTGCCAAGCAGCTTCTCAACTATGCCCTTGTCGTACAGCCTGTACTCAATGCCGAGATGCATTGCGCTGCTGTATGCTTTGAGCAGCATGCTCTTTATAGTAAAGCTGTTGACTATATTCGCAGCATAGCTTATCGCTATGGCTTCACCAAGCGCCTTAGCGATGTCCTTGCTCAGCCCCTCTGGGGTTATGCTGAGCGCCTTCTGCGTGAACAGCATGCCCTCCGAGAATATTACTGAGGGGGTTATGCTTGCTATTATAGGCTTTATGCCCAGTGTGTGGAGCGCCTTAGAAAGGCCTGTCGTTATGACTTCTCCTTCCTTTACGGTCTTGTCCTTGCCTATTACTACCTTGCCTTTCTGTATCTGAACGTCTATGCCTGCCTGCTTCAGCTCGGTGACTGCCTGCCCCGGCTGGAGGGTTGTTTCTCCACTGCTTATAAGTATGTCTGACGGGGCCTTCTGGTTGGGCTTCGCCGCGAGCTTCAGCGAATTCGACTTGAATTCCCTGTAGAGCTCAAACGGATCCTTGTTGCTCATCACTATTGCCGATGTGCCCTCGATGTACTTGACAAGGTCCTTCGACCTGCTGTCGCTCTCAAGCACCTTTATCAGCAGGCTCTTCCTGCCCATTACTACCTTTATGCTGCTGCGCATCCTGTTCTTGGACAGCTGCAGCAGCCTGTCGGGTATGTTGCCAACAGGCATTATGCCTATCGTCTTGTAGCTCTTGAGCTCCTTGCTCGCTGATTCTACAAATTTTTCCTTCTGATCTCTTGTAAGCATAAAATCACTACAATATCTTTATTGGCGTGCTCATTGTGAGCTTCATGTATATCGACCTAAGCGTGTGCTTGCCGAGCTGCTTCGCCAGCGTGTTTATTACGGCATCTACATTCTCGGTTATCTGGTCGGTGCTCATCTTCTCGGTGCCGACCATGCAGTGCACAGTAGGCAGGTACTTGCCCTTGCTCCTTATGTATATTGACTTGCTCACGTTCTTTACCATCTCTTCGATGCTCGTGCCTACTATGGGCTTTGGCATCTTGTTCCTAGGTCCTAGGAACTGACCAAGCGCCTTAGCAATCTGGGGCATCAGGCTCGGCTGGGCTATCAGCTCGTATCCTAGGAGCTCGTGCTGCTTCGACGCATCTGCAGATATCGAGGCCAGCTCGGGGCTCTTTATCACCTTCGCGCCTAAGGCATTCGCCTTGTCTATTATGTCGAGGCTGTCGGCGAATACCACCACTCCTCCTCCCTTTCCCTTGCCGTTTGGCAGGGCGATGGCGAGGTTAAGCCTGTTCGCAGGCTTGCTGAAATCTACCCCTTTGAAATTGACTGCAAGCTCGACGCTCTGGGCGAACTTCCTTTTGCCCTTATTTTCATTTATGTAGGCGTCAATCTTCTTCTTCAGATCTTCTTCCATTAATATCCCTCCTGCATAATGCAGTGCTTGCGGGAAAACAAGTCAACTTTTATTTAGGCGGGAAACCTATATAAACATTTGTGAATTCCCCCCTTTTACTTGCTTTCTACCTTAGCCTCAAAATCCTCTACCTTGTACGTGAACTCCTCATTGGTCTTTATGCTACCGTGCTCCTTGAGCACTTCCCTAGCAAGTAGGTAGTACACGAAAGCGAGCGCCCTCCTGCCCCTGTTGTTTACCGGTATGAGGAGATCAGTGTACTTCGTCGAATTGTCCGTGTCGCTCAGCGCGATTATCGGTATATTTATCTTGCTGGCCTCCTTTATGGCCTGCTTCTCGTTCCTAGAGTCGCTTATGAAAAGCAGCTCAGGCTCCATGAAGTCCGGCCTGCCAGGGTTTGTGAATATGCCCGGGTTGACCCTCCCTTCTAGGAACTTCGCACCTATGAGCTCTGCAAACTTCTTTGCGGCGTATATGGCGTATATCCTTGAAGCCGTTACTACTACTTTGTTTGGGTCATATCTCGCGAGCATCCTCGCCGCTATCCTTATCCTCGAGTCTATGGTCTTGACGTCAAGCAGATAAAGCCCGTCCTCGCGTATCTTGTATATGAACCTGGACATGCCGGGCGCTTTGACCTTAGTAGCGATGTGTATTCCTTCTTCTAAGTATTCGTTTTGGTTAACGAGCAATTCATCTTCCATTTTATGCACCTTCTGGGGCCGCCGAGATTTTCAAGTGCTTTTTGAATTCCCGAAAGTTCTCGGGTCGCCAGCACCCCAAGCTGGAAGCCTACCAAGCTAGCAGACGGCCCCATTGATTATTATTTTCAAACACTTACATATTTATAACGCAATCATCATGTTCTATGCTTTCAACTCTTGTTGCCCATTGTTATGAATTCGTCTATGAGCTCTATGTTGCTGACGAACATGCGCCTGCAGCAGTACCTCTTGACTCCAAGGCTGTCAAGGACCTTCGCCGGATCCTCGTGTTCCTTGTTCACTCTCCTGTCATATTCCTCCCATTTGTCCGCAAGCACTGCACCGCAACTGAAGCATCTAACCGGCATCATCATTTCTATCACCAATCACCTGTACGAAGTCTGGAACCTTGCCCTTGCCTTAGGGCCAAGATACTTCTTTGGCTCTACCCTCCTGTTGTCGTCTACCAGCACTGTCCTGTCATATTTGAGGAACTCCTTCCTTACCACATCGCCGCCGGAGAATTCCGCAAGCGCCTTGGCTATCGAATTCCTTACTGCTTGGGCCTGCGACACCTTGCCCCCTCCCTCTACTGATACCTCTATGTCGGACTTGTGCATCGCTTCCCTTGTAAGCGGCGATACGAAGACCGGCTCTAGCATGAGCATCCTGAGCTCCTCAGGCTCTATAACTGTTATCGGCACTCCGTTGACCCTTATCGAGCCCCCGCCCGATCTTATTCTCGCCCTGGCTATGGATCTCTTCCTTCTTCCGCTTACTACAACTACCTTCTCAGAATTTTGCGACTTCTTTCTTGCAGGAGCGCGCTTCTTTGCCGTTTTGTCCTCGGGTAGCGCCTCCTCTGTACGTATCTCTTGCGACGGCTCCTTCTCAATCATAATCTCTTCTTCAGCCATAATATCAACTGTATCTATCAATCATTTGTTCTCCTGTACCCAAGCAGCTCCGACAGCTCCTTCACGGTCATCGTGTTGACGAACATCCCCTTGACGTCTTTCGTCTTCGGTTCCTCGACCTTTGCGCCTTCGAACGCTTTCGGCACGCCAGCAAATACGAGCAGCCTTCTATAAGCATCCTTGCCGTGCGGCTTCCTATAAGGGAGCATGCCCCTTATGATCCTTTTGACCAGCATGTCGGGCCTCCTCGACCAATAGGCTGAATGCTCCGGGTTTGCCTTCTCCTTCAGGTTGACTCTGGTAGTATATCTTTTCAATATATCATTCTTGTTGCCGCTTATCACCGCCTTCTCAGCGTTTATCACGGCAACCTTCTTTCCCTGCAGAAGGCTCTTTGCGGTTATGCTGGCAAGCCTGCCGACTATCTTCCTATCAGCGTCAATCACCAAATACTCGCTTGGTTTAATATCTCTCATATGAATCATACTATTATATCTATTTTAGCCTTCTCCTTGTCGATGATGTTGTACAGCTCGCCTATGCTTATTATGCTGCAGCCGGAATCGCGGAGAGCCTTCTCCGCGCTCTCTGAGTATTCTATCGCAGCGATCCTCACTTTGTGGCCGAGCTTGCCTTTGCCCAGCACCTTTCCAGGTACGACTACCAGGTCATTCTCCTTCGAGTGCCTAGATATTCTATATATGTCGACGCTGGCGCTGCTCCTTGCCGGCACCGCGACATTCTTGTAAACGCTCTTCCAGAATCCCTTGTGCTTGCCCTCCTTCATGCCTTTGCTGGCAATGTCCATCCATTCCTTGGTTGGGGCTCTTTCTATATTAAGTTTCATAATCTTTCACCATAATCATGCGAGGGGTGAGATTTGAACTCACGCAGCCACTAAAGGCACAAGAGTTCTGATTTTCATCCTCAGTCTTGCGCATTTGACCATGCTCTGCCACCCTCGCATATCTGCGTACATCTTGATCAGCTTATCTTCTTCAGCTCCTTTTTTAGCTCTTTTGCTTCCTCCTTAATGCCCTCTATTGCCTTGTATGCTATCTCTTTTGGTGGCATTTGGCCGAAGGTCTCTATGTAAAACTTGAATGACGTATCGCCTATGGGCTCGAAAGTCACGAATCCTGGCTGGAATTTTGCATGCCTGGCTCCATTGCCGAGCACCGCCTTGCCCTCTACCCGCAATCTCTGACCTTCCGCGAGCTTTATTACGGGTATGTTCTCGTTGGCTACGTGTACTTCCTTGTCAGAGCTCACGAGGTCCTTCGAGTATACCGTTCCGGGGCCGGATGCGTCAAGCGTGAACAGCACCTCGTCCGTCTCAGTATACCCTTTCTGCGGGGTAGATATCGGCACCAGGCCTATGCGGTGCGCTATATATTCATCGAACATGGCGCTGGTGTTCTCGTAGAACATCGCCTTGTCTATGGCGAAGCACTTGACCTTGTTTATCACGGCGCGCCTGAGCGTGTTCACGTAGTAGCTGTCAGTATCGCTCACTTCGAATTGCAGCGCCTTTTCATCATCTTCTAAGATTTTTATCTTCATGAGGTCACTCCATAAAGGCATCGGCATGCGTGCCGAATATACATAAACGTGCTGAAATGCATAAAACCTGCATATAAAATAAATAGCTTAAGTAGCTTATATACAATAGTTTATTTATATATTGTGGTAGGCGCAGCGGTTAGCGGAACCGGCGTTGCGCAGAGCAGCGCCCGCACATAAGCATATGGATGATTCCATGAGTCTTGAAAAAGCGCTTGACGAGGAGATGAAAAAGCCCGGGTTCAGCATGGCCAACTGCCACCTGTCATTCAAGGACAGGCCCCACATATCGAAGTCGAAGATAGACATGGCTGACGGTGCTGCGTACATTAATATAGGGGAGAGCGCCAGGGTCAGATACAGCGATATATCAACTAGGTATATCGCAGCGGTAAACATGACATATGACCTACTGCTGAGCGTATACGATGTCGATACGAAGGACCTGTTTGCAATGCGTGTTCTAAAACACGCACCAGACACGTTCAAAGCTCTCGAGAAGTACATATCCGGGATCAGCCGCAACAAATACAAGCGCTTTGAAGCAAGGCTGATAGGCATGCAGAACAAGCAGGACTATAGCATATTGATGCCTTTATTCAAAATACTGGGCAAGTACAATGTGCCTGTTGTCGAAGTGGACCTGTTCGGCGACCAGACTAGGCACATAGCGTTGGAGACTTTACTCGGAGTAAGCTTCAACGTCCTGCTCCTCGATAGGATATACAGGCCAGGAGAGCTCAATAACCAGATGACACAAGAGCAGCTCGAGGCGCAGCTAATGAAAGGCACAGGGCAGCAGGTCAAGAAATAAATTCAGAAGCTGCCAGCGTGCTATACACCGGTCCGCTTCCGGTCAATACGCTCCTCTTCAACTCCAAGCTGCTGCACCTAAAATTGCCGAAACTGCGCGCCTTTACACCTTCTACAATACTGCCAAGCGCCCCCAGCTTGTTCCTATCAAGGCCCTTAAATCTTGCAAATGTTATGTGTGGTGTGAATGCCCTGTCCTCTTGCAGTATGCCCCGTTGTTCGAATAAGCTCTTCAGTTGCGTATGGATATCCAACAGTTCAGCTGCACCTTTGTGAATTCCAACAAACACTACACCCCTGCCCCTGGATTCGAATATGCCTCCTCCCTCTACCGATACCTCGAATTGTTTGTGTTCGTACCTCTTTATTATTTCAGCTGCATGCTCAAACCTTTTCTGGTTAAGGTAGCCTAAGAAATTTATGGTAACATGTAGCTGCTGTGCATCAACACCCTCAGCCAAGCCGCGTAAATCTATGCCAGATATTGCTGTTTTTATGTGCTCTGGTATGTCAACCGCTACGAATGTGCGTGTTAGGCTTTCAGACACTGAATCACTGCATAAATTTTGAAGAGTATACTGCTAGCACCCTAATGAATCGCCCAATCACAGGTATGCCGGTGCTCATCTTTTCAATTATGTTTACTTCCTCCTTTCCAATCCCACCTAATAGGCCGAGCAAGGCAGGATAAGCTACGAGCATAACGAAGAAAGCAACCACTATGAGCAGCTCGTAGTTCCAGCCAAGGAATATGAGAAGCATATAGAGTATACCTGCAGCAATCGCGTTAGCCGCTACTGCGAGCAGAAGCCTCTTCACCCTAAGCTTAAGATCAAAATACTTTACCATAAGCCGTACGAAGAATATATCGCTAAGTATTGGCGTTATCAGAAAGAGTAGCAGTACCGTTCCAAAGCCCTTAAGCGTAGGTATGAGAAGAGGTATCAATGCTAGCTGTATTACTGATATCAGTATGTTATATTTCATCATAGTCTTGACCTTGCTCGCCCCTATCAATGCGGCGCCAGCATAAGCACTAAATAAGCCTATGACCATGCCTATGCCCAAGATGCGTATGTACATCGGCGCAAAAGAATACACGCTGCTGAATGCAGTGAATGAGAATGGTCTTGCAAGAACTACTACAGATATGAGCAGCGGTGCGACAAGTATGAATGAGAAATACACAGAATTGCTATATATCCTGCCTATCTCCTTGCTGCCTTGCGATCCTGCGAAGCTGCTAGAGAATGCAGTCAATAGGGATAGCGATATAGAGCCAGTTATTATATCTATCAGCGATCCTAACCTTGAAGCAACCCCGAAGTTGCCGAGTATTACTGTAGTGGTGAATATACCAAGTACTATTAGCGCAAGGTTATTCACAACAGTGCTAAAGAAATTGGATATTGTTATGGGCATGGAGAACTTAAGGAGCTTCTTCATGAAACTGAATGCCGGCTTCCTAAGCTTTGCGCCCTCTACTAAATACATGTATAAAAGCGCAACTATGAACGCAGTTGTAGACCCAAGTATGAGCCCTATGAGCGGAGCCAGGGCACCGAAGCCTGCTAACGCGAGGCTTATCCCCACAGAAGCCTGTACTATGGCCATAGAGAGTATTGATACTGATACGTGCTTTCCATTGCCATATCCAACCAATGCAGAAGAAGTCCCACCATAAAGCATTGTCGTCAATATTGATATTGCAGCTATATCGACTATGAAGCTATCGGCCGGATTATGGAATACAAGCATGGCAAGATATGAACTGAAGAGCACCGTAACCGCAGCAAGCGCTACGCCTGCAATAAAGAGTATAGATAGCCCGTTAACTATATACAGGTTCACATTTTCATAATCTTTCTTGTGCTTGTATTCTGCAATAAACTTGTTGAGCGAAGTCCCTATGCCGAAGTTGCCTACCGAGCCAAAGAACCCTGCTACGGCAATAGCTAAAGTATAAACGCCGTACACACTCGGTCCCAATATCCTGACTATAATTATGAATGCCACTGCCATAAGGAAGAACGAGACAAGCTTTCCAAAGAGTATGAAGCTGGCTACCTTTGCCGCCTTGCTTCCTGTCTCATATATGTCCTCCTGGGCATCGTCTTTGTATAACTTTTCCATCGAAGCCATCGCAATCATCAAAAGTCAACGCATTGCAGACCTTAGCACATCAATCATGTGGTGCAACCTGAGCTTTGACCTGCCATATCTCCGTGCATGAAATGTGTTGTATCCTATCTCTGCTATGGTTACCCCGGGCTCAACCATCCTGAGCAGGTCGAGAAGGACCTTATAGCCACCTGGGACGAATCCGTTGGGGTTGCTGCGTATGACCTGCTTGAAGATTGCAGCCCTAACACCGAAGAACCCAGACATTGGATCGCTTACTATGCTTTTCCTGCGCAGCATGAATATAAAAATTGTTATAATTGTGATGCCTTTTGACAGCAGCATCCTATATACCCCCCAATTCTTCACCTTCCTGCGTATGCCCACAGCTATATCGTGTGTGCGCAATGCGCTATATAGGTATCTGACCACATATGGCGGATGCTGCAGGTCGCCGTCCATTACAATTATGTACTCCGTATTGACCTTAGATGCGGCATCGACCACGCTTGCAGTAAGCCCATGGTCTCTCTTTTTACTCCTGTCTAGGAAGGTAACGCCACCATACTTCTTTTTCATTTCGAGCACGATATCCTGAGTAGAATCGGTCGAGTTGTCATCTGCGACTATTATGCTTGCGCCGCTATATCTCCTTTTGAGTTCTGATATTAGCGTGCCTATGCTCCCCTCTTCGTTTAGCGTGGGGATAATTATAGTCAGATTGTCATAAGCCATGCGCTAACCCTCAATTATTCTATATATGTGCCAGCAACGCATACAGGCAGGCCGATTCATTCGCGATACAGATGAATGCTAATAATCTTTTTATACCTATATCAATATATGCTATCTGTTCTGCATATTCAATAAGCATGCGCATGTTGCCAATGCAGATCAAATTATATATTCAGTGTTAATATGCCAGAGAATACAAGCCCCTCACAGGAACCCACTCAGGACCATCCTGCACAGGCATCAGCCCTGGCCGGTACCGGAAGCAAGCCTACTGGCAAGTACTCCAGTTACATGCTGAAAGCAGCGAAGGACAAGCTAAAGGAGCGCTACATGCTCTCATTTGTAATCTATCTAGTTATAGCGCTCATAATATTTGCACCTATAACAGCAAGTATGTCGCATATTGCTCCAGGCACCGGCGGCGATACGTTCCAGAATCTATGGGACATATGGTGGATTGATTACGCTACATTTACGTTGCATACAAGCATATGGTACACAAACCTCCTTTATCCGCCATTGGGCTACCCTCGTGGCGTCAGCCTAGCTTACCAGACCATGTCCCCCCTAGGCGCCTTGCTATCCCTGCCATTCCAGCTTGTCAATATAATGTTCGCATATAATTCCCTCTTTTTACTTAGCTTTGCGGTATCTGGGCTTACTATGTTTATACTTGCCGAGTATCTTACAAAGAACAAGTATGCCGCATTCGTAGCAGGCATAATCTTCAGCTTCAGCGCTTTCCACATAGCGGAAGCATTCGCACATATAGACTGGATGTTCGTGGCGTGGGTCCCGCTGGCTATGTACTTCTTCCTCCGGATGCTTAACGGTGAGAATAACCTACTCAATCCAATAGGTCTCGGCGTAGCTCTAGTGCTTGTCACATTCATGGGCGATGTGGAGCAGCTGCTCATGACTGCATTCATGTTCGTAATAATCATACTTGCATACCTGGCCTACTATGCATACGCTGCATACAAGGGCACGCACCAGCGGAATCCAGTTGTTAGCATTACGTTCTGGAGATCTATCATTATAGCGATTGTGGTAACCCTAGTTATCGGTTCGTTCGGCTTTATACCAATAATAGGCACTCTCACATCGCACTCCGCATCAATAAATACGGTAAATCAGTACAATTCGATAACCAACAACGAGGCCTATAGCGACAACCTCCTATCATTCTTCCTGCCAAGCTTCTATAATGGGTTCTTCAACGGCGCCTCAACATCATATTTCGGCATATACTATACGAACGGCTATGCTGACCCGACTGAGAAGATATCATACATAGGCTACATAGCCATACTTTTGGCGCTATACGGAATATACAGGCTCGGGATAAGAAAGACTGGATTATGGATATTCATCGCTGTAGTGTTTGGATGGATGGCATTAGGCCCGTATATTCAGATCGGCTATTCGCCTCTATCTTCAGCACCATCAATAATGAGTTCAACAATAACAAATATACCTGGCATATACCAGCTATACCACGACCTGCCACTCTTTAATGTTGTTCGCGAGCCGGGCAGGTTCGACCTCATATTTGAAATGGCTGTCGCCATAATGGCCGCCTTCGGGTTCAGCGAGCTTGCGGAGAGAAAATTCAAAACCGCCAAGAGCATGGCACTCGCTGCAGCGATAGTAAGCATAATATTCCTCATAGGCAGCAACGGCGTAACTTATGGCAACGTCGTGCCCTACGTTACAACACAGGTACACATACCTAAGGTGTACTCTGAAATAGCGGCTGACAATGCAAATTTCACGGTGCTGATACTGCCTGCATTGAGCGACCAGAATTCTGTAGACCCTGATACGTTCATCAGGGAAGACACGTTTTATACAGCAATAATGCACAAGCCAATAATAGGGGGCGACCTGACCAGGTCAAACCAGTCAGAGGAGCTATATATGCTGAATCTACCGATTGCTGTCCAAGCGCAGAGCCTCGAGCTCGGCGCTGGGCTATACTACGCCTCGCCAGTAACCGAGAACTATACCAACGAGACGCTGCTGACATTGTACAATTACAATGGCGGTCTTGTGCTTGTCAATGGCGAAGGGTTCAACAGCACCCAGCTGAAAGAGATGCTGTCATATACATCAAGCGTATTCGGCCCGCCCATAGCCGACAACAATACCTATATATTCTCAACATCAAATGCCATAAGCAATAGCGTTTACCGCAGCTTCGTGGCATACCCATTGCTGCAATACTGGGGCACAGAGAGCAAGCTGGTGGACGGCTCATCCCAATCTTTCTGGGTACCCATAGGCGGAGGGCCTATAGAAGTGTACTCTCCATATACAAATACCTCCAGCATAGCCAACAAGATATCATCCGGAGCGGTTCAAGCAGTGAATACGACCATAAGCTTTGAAGCGATGTCTTCTTCAGTACCTATAACCATGGAGGTAGGCAGGCTCACACCTAGCGGCGGCGTGCAGCAGATAGCAATGCTAAACCTTTCGAGCTCTAGGCTGCTGGGCTACACTGTAAATACAATCACAGAAGCCGGCCCGGCATCACCAACAGCATTCGTCTTCTTGAGCAAGACGCCCGGTTACAATTCAACCTCAATCCTGATACGCAACATAACATTCAGCACGAAGTGAAATGATGCAGCTGAAGATTATCATAGACTCGAGGGAGCGGAATACGGAGCTTATATCTGCCTTGGAAGACCGCGGAATAGAAGCCACAATAAAGACCCTAGCAGTTGGCGACTATATAATATCCGATAGGGTTGGAATCGAAAGGAAGACTGTATCGGATTTCGAGAATTCGCTGATGAATGGTAGAATGTTCGAGCAATTGACCAGGCTTAAGGAGGCATACGAACGCCCCATACTGCTAATAGAGGGCAGCAGGGAGGATTTCAGGCTCAAACAGAACGTAGTCTTCGGCGCAATAATATCTATGTACATAGACGACAATATGCAAGTCTTGCTGTCAGAAGGGATAGAGGACACGGCGGACATGCTCTTCTCATTGGCAAAGCACGAGCAGTCCGAAAGGACAAGGATGCCCTCGCTAAAAGGCGGGGCCCATGCATATACCGATTCAGAATACCAGGAATATATAGTCGGCAACATACCTGGTGTGGGGCCCAAGCTTGCAAAGGCTCTGCTATCTCACTTCGGCAGCATAGGCAACATAGCAAACAGCGACATAGAAGACTTACTCAAAATAGACAGGATAGGTAAGGTGAAGGCGCAGAGGATACTTGACATATTGAACATAGATTACGAAGACGCGAAGCACAGGGTTGTGGACCAGGGGTAAAACGGTCCACCAGAAATGCCGTACTACCGCTTTAAATTTGCATCTATAAGTAGAAGTATACAGGAAATATACATGCTGAAGAAATTCATATCTTGGAATGTCAATGGCATCAGGGCCGCATCTAGGGGCGGGGCACTCAAAATGCTCTCAGATAAATCCTACTTCGGCATAGCTATCCAAGAAATAAAAGCCGACGAAAAGAGCATGCCTGAAGAGATAAGCCGCATGGGCTATTATACTTATATAAATTCCGCAAAGAAAAGGGGTTACAGCGGGACCATGAGCCTTGCCCAGTCAAAGCCGATTGGTGTATCATACGGTTTTGAGCATGAGGAAGGGCGCATAATAGACCTAGAATTTGATAGATTTCATTTCATCAATGTATATTTTCCTAATGCGCAGCCCGACCTTGCCCGCCTAAATATGAAAATAGATTTTGACAATAAGTTTATGGAGTATGCAGATAGCCTGCGCAAATCAAAGCCACTAATAATTTGTGGAGACTTTAACGTTGCGCATGAAGACATAGATATTGCACGGCCTGAGGACAATAAGAACCATGCAGGGTTTACCGATCTAGAGCGCGAATGGGTGACTAAGTTTCTATCAAAGAATTATATCGATACATTCAGGATGTTCACGAAAGAGGGCGGCCATTACTCGTGGTGGTCTTACCAATTTAATGCAAGGTCCAGGAACATTGGATGGAGGATAGACTATTTTGTTGTGTCCTCTGATATTAAAAACAAGGTCAAATCCTCATACATACTCAAGGATATAAAAGGATCAGATCACGCTCCGATTGTTTTAGAAATAGATATCTAATAGCTTTTTAAATCAATCCTGCAATCTTGAAACTGCCATCTTCTGCAGGATCCTCTGGTTAAGGTGTGCATTGTCTGACCTTATACCAAAGGCTTTTGCAACTTGCAGCTCTCTTTCGTTGCTGTTGCTGAATTCGGAGAGCTCCACGAACTTTCTTGCTCTATATATCGCATCAGAGCTGTCAGATGCTATAACAAACCGCTTTGTATCATCTATCTCGAATAGCTTCGTAGCAGTGCCTATCTGCCTGGTCATGGCAGCAAACAGAAGGAATTCCATGTATAGCTTCTTCGATATGTTGGTGCCCTCTTGAAAGGCTTCAATAGCATTAGCGTAAGCAGCCTGAAGGTGCAGCTTGTTTATAACGTTGCCGATATTGAATGCCTGTATCAGGGCAGAACCCGAATTCATTCTGATTACTCTGTCGACAAGCGCATCGGGGCTCAGCAATGAGCTACCCTGCATCACTTTCAACTCATTGCTTATTATCGCCTCTCGCATGCAATCACCAATGATAACATGTATATACTTTATCAATTACTATTTAAAAATGTGGTTGAAAGGCGAAGACATGTCATCAATAGATAGGATAAAGGCAAAAGATGCGTCAAAAGCGGAAAAATGCATTAAGATAGCTAATAAAGCGCTGAAAGATGGCGATCATGCAGTTGCAGCAAGGAATTTTGAACAGGCCGCCAGATGGTACATATCCTCTGGTAATGCTGACAGATGCGATAACCTCTTACGTGCATCAGCCGAGCAATATAAGAACGCTGCAGAAAGAGCTTCTTCGGAAGGGTTGCAACCTAACCTGATAGGCATATACTATAAGGATGCTGCGCGTATGCTCGAAAAAGTCAGTAAGAAAGCCCAAATCGACAACGATATGATAACCTCATTTTTGAAAAAAGCCGAGCAGCTTCTTCTGCGCACAATATCCGATTCAAAAGAGTCTAATAGCTCAGAGCTCACACCTACTCAGAGGGCTGAAATAGTGCACCAATATGATTCTTTGGGCAGAGTGACTAGTGACGAAACCCTAAAGAGGGAGGCTGAAAGAAAAGCTATCGAAGAAAAAATGGAAAACCTAGAGTCAAACGCCACTATACCAAAGATATTCGGTATAAAGCCATCATTCGGCCTGCAAAAGGAGGCGCTGGAGAACGGAGCACTTCCTAAAGAGGAATTTATGAGGGTACTGGATACTGCAATAAAGGATATAGATAAGGATGTGCAACTCAAGATGTATGCTCTAGCCGCGTATAAGAGCTTAGATATGGCGAAAACGGCTGCGCGGAATGGTTATGACGAAACTGCAACGAGCATGGCAAAGAGGGCGCTGGATCTTTATGAAACTGCCCAGAAAGCGCTTAATAAGGGTGATTATATAGGCGCAGCCAGAATATATGAAAGCAAAGCCAATGTTTACGAATTTCTGGGTCAGAAAGATGATGCAGATGCGGCAATAAAGGGTGCCATACAGCTATATGTGCTTGAATCCGAGACTTATTCAGCTAAGAAGAAATGGCAGGCTGCAGTGCCACCGTTGGAGCATGCGCTGAAGATTGCCATGGCTTATAACATGGATTCCATCCAGTCTGATTTGCGCGCCAATATAAGCAGAATAAAGAGCAATATATAGCAATAAAAAAGTATTAGGAGGCGACTTTTATATTAATGTCATTTGAATGTGTTTTGTAGCAAAGGAGCATATTTTCATGTAATTATCTTCTGGCAAGGCAGCCAGCGCAAACTGCTCTCTTAGAAGGCCTACTACTCGCTAATTTTACCGACGGTAAAGAGAAAATAAAAAAGAAAATTACTTACAAATTTGCTATGTTACAAAGGTATTTTAAAATTCAACTTCCTAAAGGAATAAGCGAAATATTATTATATCTATTAGATACAGGTTGATTTATATTATGTGGTGATGAAATGACCGAAACAAAGAACGCAGATGGGGAAAGTGCGACGCGACCAAATTCTAACCAGAATTACGACCCCACATTAGATAGGTATTTGGCGATAGACAACGAGCAAATCATCAAAATACTTCGAAAGGCAAAGGTCGAGATACGCTACAAGGGCACAGGGCACATACTTGCCGGCATAAAACAGCAGATGGACATGGTAATTAATGATGAGGGCTCTGTAAGGCTGCCCAACAAGAAGTTTGCCAAAAATTCGATGATAACAAACACATCTACATGGAAGTTTAAGATACAACAGACTGTCGTGACTAATGACAGGATACTCTTCCTATACAAAAATGGCGAAGGTTTTATACCTATGAACGCTATATCTCTAGTGTATAATGCAGAAGCCAAGCCACTATTAATGGACCTTTATAAAGAGAATAAAGAACATAGGGATGACCTAAAAGCAGCGATTGAAGCAGGAGATAAATCAGCAAAGAAAGAACTCAAAGAGGTGCAAGGCATATCTTTTGGCAGCGGATGGAAGGGCAGGATGAGGGCACGCTCTAACGATCTTAAAGGATGGTGGGAGCTCAAGGATGTAAATATGGATGGTAAGGAGGTGCAGCTCCAGCTTAACTGGAATACCGCGCCTCACATGGAGGCTGCAGGCATAAGTACCTTGGAAGCCATGAAAGCAACCATGGGTGCGCCTTATCCTAATGTAAACCCGCTATCAGTAACATTCAAGCTGAAGCCTAAGGACGCCGAAGAGCTATACACTATACTAAGGAGAGGGATCCAGTAAAAACTTGTTTTTTTGGGGCTAACGCCCCAATCTCCCCATACTTATATAGACTATTGCAGCCTTTTGGACTTAGTGTCCTCTAGTGCTTTGAAAAAACAAAACAAGAATGGAGAAGAGCTTGCTTATATGTCAGGCTTTAGTAACGGTATGTTCACAGGTCGCCGAAGCTCCCTGCTTACGCACCCGTCCTATCAAAGTCGTCTATTGCGACCGCCCTAATGTCTCGTTTCGGGTCAGGCTTCGTCCTTAGATGCTTTCAGGACTTATCCTTATGGCGCGTGGCTACCCAGCAATGCTTACACAACTGGTACACTAGCGGCGCCGATTCCTCGTTCCTCTCGTATTACAGGAATCTTACCCTCTGACATTTACACTTCCAGTAGATATTACCGTACTGTCTCGCGACGTACTGAACTCAGCTCGCGTATGGTTTTAATGGTCGAGCAGACCAACCCTTGGCGGCTTGTGCACCGCCAGGATACCATGGGCCCATATCGATGTATCAATGCGCCAGGTCGATGTGGACTCTCACCGGCGACGAATCGGTTACCTCTAGAGTAACTTGTCTAATAGCTTGGAGCCCCATTAAAAGAGCTACCAACGTTCATTAAGCCCCTGTTTCCAGTCTGCATTCCTCGCTTTTCGGAATACAGTCAGCCCTGCATTTGCCTTTGTGCTTGACAGTGGTTTCCCAAACCACCTAAGCAGAGCCTTGGTTACTTTCGTTTCCTTATCGAAAGCAACCGTCCAGTCTAACTACCCACCTGCAGCTGTCCTCTTCCGAGTAAGCCATATGGCAAACTAAGAGTGGTGTTACATTGTCGCTCCGCCAGCACCAAAGCGCTGGTTTCGACGCTCCCACTTACGCTATGCATAATCCGACATACGACAACAACAGGCTGTAGTCAAGCTTCATAGAGTCTTCATTTCCCACTGGAAGATCGTGGCATATTCACCACGTAGTGAGTTCACCGGACCCGAGGTTGGGACAGTGGAACAATCGTTACGCCATTCATGCAAGTCATCGATTAAATGACGAGGTATTACGCTACCTCAAGAGAGTCAGAGTTACTCCCGCTCTTTGCCAGCGCTTATTCCCCTTGTAAAGGGCTTTCACGTACTGGCGGTGAGCAGGCGTCACCCACTGTACTAAGCCTTTCGGCTTTGCGGTGAGTTGTGTTTTAGATAAACAGTCGTTGTTCCCTAGTCAGTGACATCTGCGCATACCGTGCGCAGACATAGCTTGTCGAAAACTTACGCTACTATTTTGCCGATTTCCCTAACCTCGGTTAGCTCCGTCACACCTTGGCCTATTAAGCCAGCAACACTTGTACTAGTTCTAGGTACGGGACAGCATGATCGTTGCAGATTCCCTTTTCACTGTCTCAGGAAATCAGTCCAACAGTTCATTTAGCTGCTTCTCCTCATAACGAGACTCCGCAGCCGTTTGCACTTTCTTTCGGACATATCCCCAAGCGTCAGAAATCTGCCTTGTGTTGCCACTCCTACATGCCGTGGGCTGGAATATTAACCAGCTTCCCTTTTGTCGCAGTGTGGTTGGCATGCGACTTAGGACCGCCTAACTCTCCGCTGACGAGCGTTGCGAAGAAACCCGTGTGCTTTCGGTGTATGGGATTCTCACCCATATATGATGTTACTAACACCAGGATATGCTCTGCGGCGCGGTCCATATGTCCTCTCGGACATACTTCTTGCCGCGCTGCACGCCCTCTTACCAGTACTTGCGTACTCTAGGGTCTCGGTACCTAATTTAGCCCCGTATATTTTCGGGCGGGAACGCCTCAACTGGTACGCTATTACGCGTTTTTTGAAGGATGGCTGCTTCTGAGCCTACCTCCCAGCTGTCTATGGCGCTTCCACCCTTTGATACACTCAATTAGGATTTGGGGACCTTAACCCTAGTCACTATCTTTGCAGTCTCACGACACTAGCTTACCCAGCGTCGTCGACTCCCGGGGTCTACGCAGCACATACATTCGGAGTTTGATAGGCGAGGGAGGCCTTTCGGCCCCTTACCCGCCAGTCGGTAGCTCTACCGCATGTGCAAACTCGCCCGGAGCTATCCTAAAGATACTTCAGAGGGGACCCGCTATTGCCACGTTCGAATGGTATATCGCCGCTACCCGCAACTCACCCAACAGGACATGCCATGACAGGTGGCAGGCCTCCACCAGGCGTTAGCCTAGCTTCGCCTTGGTCGCGCGTAGTTCACAGTGGCTTCGGGTCGTAAAAGAGTGACTTGACGCATTTTCATACGCCGCGCCTCGCAATGCTGCGCGCTCTCGCTTTCGCTACGCATTTCTGCTCGCCACTCCAATACACTCCCTGGCTCTTGCTTCAAGAAGAATGATAAGACACTGGTCCAGGCATGTCGCTGGGCTCTTTCGAGCCTTCGCTTCCACGCCCTTCGTCCCTTTCGTGCCCTACCTTCGTGTTACCACCTAGTTTCAGATCTTTTCAATCCCACGCGTGTGGGTTCTTTTCAGCTTTCACTCGCGCTACTTGTACGCTATCGGTCTGTAGTCAATATTTAGGGTTGGGGTTTAATGACCCCGTCTTCACTCTACATACTCAAGCAGAGTTACTCTTTGCAGCAGCTTCCATCGCACTTTGCCTACGAGGCTGTCACTCTCTATAGCCACGCTTTCCAACGTGTTCGGCTCATGTCCTGGATAGCTTGTCGCTGCACCACATCTCCACGCCTTTTGCAAAGCAGGATTCAGTTTGCCCTGTGCGGGTTTCATTCGCATTACTAACCGCATCGCTCGCGCTTTCTTTTCCTGCGGGTACTAAGATATTTCAGTTCCCCGCGTCTGCATACATTTGCATGTACGATTCGGCAATCCTGGGTTCAAAGCCCGACTTGCGGCTACCCCAGGCTTATCGCAGCTTGCCACGGCCTTCATCGCTACTACAGCCAAGCCATCCCCTAGGTGGTGTTAAATTATAAGCAAGACTCTTCTCCTCAAATCCGTCGTGAAGAACACGACTTCATCAATGTATCATGGCTGATAGCTTCTAAGTGTTGTATTTTCATAAAGCGCTGGCTCTCAAATACAGAACTCTAGAAAGCACATGCTGCCATAAATAGCACCAAAGGATATTTTAGTCAAAGAAGATTTAAATATGTTGCGTTGCGGGGTGATAAAATCAAGTTAGCGGCACCATGCATGATAATACAAGCCAATCTGTTGGAATAAGAAGTACTTTTTATCTATAATGAGAGTAGCTGCACATAATCTAACCCCAACTCTAGTGTGACCTAACTCCTATATACGCCCCATTGCCTATGCTATCTTTTTTGAATTGTGCATCAATTCCTAAGTGCGACATAATTTGGAGTACCCTGTTTATATCAAATAAGCCTACAACATACCTATCTACAAAATACTCTACTTTAGCTGCCCCTTTGTGTGCTATCAAAGTGTGTATGTCCATTACCTGCCTATTACG
>JBMFWP010000010.1:0-27812 GCA_049965155.1 Candidatus Micrarchaeia archaeon
CAGTATCTCTTTCTGCTCCTTTGAAGGATATGCGCGATATCTATATGCGGTTTTCACAACGGTCGCGCTTATTGCACTGCCAAAGTTGATATATATTTCGGTTCGCTTTCATCCCACGATTGAAATCGTGGGTTTTCCCGCTCACGTTTTATAAAAGCAAAAACAAGAAACAGATAAGCCGATAAATAAAACAAGGAATAAGATTACAAAAACAGAGATAGCAATATCTAATGCCAAAGTCTAAACACTATACTCAAAGAAAATAACCCTCTATTTATCTATTTTTATGGATGCTCAGTGTTTCCGCCCATCATACTATCATCTCTTTTCTTATTCCACTTAAAATATTAACCACTGTTTTGTCCGTTCATATTATTCACCTGTTTCAGCATCTCTGATAACCTTTAAATATGTTTCCATTAAATTTTTGCACATGATAAAATAAGTCTCTATATCTAATCGTAACTAAAGATTTCGTATTGTGGTACCAACGATTTTTTGTCCAATCAAATACTTCGATATGTCATCTATTGAATTAGTCACTACCACATCTATCCCATACTTCTCGCATATCCTTGCAGCCATTGGATCAAATATATAATTCATACCTGGCTTTCTCCTGCCTTTAGTGAGTTTATAAAGGTCACTAAACGGCATATCATGCAGTATCTTTGCGTTCTTGAACCTGCTCGGGTCTTTATCAAAAACACCCCTTTCTTTGGAGATGTTGAACAAAACTTTTGCACCTGTTGATATACAAGCATATGCTGCACATACATCTGTTGTCCAACCTGGCTTGTAGCCTCCTGTTGCTAATGTAGTAGTTACCCTGCCGATATTTCTCGGATCACCAGCATAATATCTGCATTTAAAATACTCAGCCATTATGAATGCGTTAAGCATGGTCGACTTTATGCCTATATTATGGAGCTTATCCCCGTGCAAGCCCATTCTCCTAGCAAAGTCTATATACTCCCTTGCAAGTCTCCCTCCTCCCGTGACCAAAACAGCATTCAAGTGCCTTCGTTCCAACAGGGTTTTGAGCCGTTTTACCTTATTCATATTTGCAAAAATAAACGATCCGCCTAGCGATATGACCACTCTACTGCCTTCTGGCATGTCTGCACCACACTATATTCAACTTATATTTTTTTAACACTTCCCAAGCTTTGAAACAACATTTTTTATAAACACCTTTGCATATAGTTGGTGTGGTCTGTGTGATCTTCAAGATACGCGCAGAATGGGATCGCCTCCGAGAAGTAATGGTGCATAAGCCCGGTATGGAGATGTTCTTCGGCCTGCTCAATCCAAAAGCCTCACTTTACGAGCGGCCTTTTAGCAGATACAAAGCTCGCAGAGAGCACGATTCGCTAGTAGAAGCATTGAAGGAGAAATTCAAAGTGAATGCCCGTCGGCTCGACAGTGAAATACTCAGCGCTGCAGATGCGCATACAAAAATTAGGGCGGAGCTGCAGAGCATTGCTATCAATTCAATCAAATGGTCTGGCAGCAAGGAGCAGGTAAAGTTGGCAAAGTCATACATAGCCTCTCATGCGCAATATTACGATTCGAACCATTTCCTTGACATACTCATCATGCGCCCAACACTGAATGCAAAGTTGGATGCCGTGCGGAATCCAAAATCTAACCATATCAAAGTGGAGCCCCTAAGCAATCTGTATTTCATGAGGGACCAGCAGATGGCTTCTAGAAACGGCATATTCATTAGCAGCATGTCAGCGCAGCAAAGGGCGAAGGAAACTGACATAACATCGCTGCTGTGGAAAGCTATCAAGGCACCCATCATTGGGGTAGCGAAGCACCCCGCAACCATAGAGGGCGGCGATTTCATGCCTATGGGCGATTTTGCATTGCTAGGGTGCGGCAGCAGGACCAATGGTTTGGGTGTAAAACAGTTCTTGGCGGCGGATCCAGGATACGATGAGATTGCTGTTGTGCACAGGCCCAGGCATCCTCTGCTTCCTCCAGCCAGTGCAGAGCCGATGATAGACATGCACCTAGATACATATTTCAATGTTGCAGGCAGCTCTATAGCTGTAGGTCCATCAACTCTGCTCAAGAGTGCCAGTGTTGACATATACTACAAATTGCATAAAGGCGCATATTCTAAAGAGGGAACCAGTCAGGACCTATACAATTATCTGAAAGGCAAAGGCTTCAACATAATCGACATTTCATTGGCAGAGCAGATGTCCTATGCAACTAATTTTCTCTGCGTTAGTGACAGCAAGATACTCGCTGCGGATGCATCGCGCAATATGCCTCTAGTTCTCAGAGACCTAAAGGGCAAGGCTGACGTAGACATGAATACATATGGAAATTTGTTTAAGGAAATGAAGAGGGAATACTCAAAAATGGATCCAAGGGGAATATTCCCAAACAAGGCTATAGAAAGGCAGTTCGGCATAGACTTTGAAGTCATCAATGTGGAAAACCTCACTGGGGGCTATGGTGGCGTGCATTGCATGACTGCCGCAATATCTAGGTCATAAGCAATAAGCTGCTATTTGGGGCTGTCGCTGTTTTGCATTGCCTCTTCTTTCATCTTTTCGCGCTCGTTCTTTATGTGACATATGATACACAAGCCCTCATTTGCTACATAATGGTCGTCGCATACGCTTCTTCCGCAGTTCTTGCATACATGCTTCGCCTCCTTGCTGCACACTGCGCATATGCTGCCCGGTATAAGCTGGATCCGCCTTTTAGGCGTACCCTTGCTCCCGGATTGTACAGGTGCCTTTCCCTTGCCTGCGCATATCACGCACATGTCGCGCATGGAGTCATAATGCAGGTCGCACACTCTCCTATGGCAGAACCTGCATGTGTGTTTCGCCTCACGGCTGCACAGCTCACATTTGCCCGATAGTGCGCTCCTATGCTGTATTTTAGGCTGCATAGAAAAATATTGTACCTCAAAGATTTAGATTTATGCATATCTAAAGCGAAATCATCCAAGCAATGAGAAGCAGAGAAACAACACTACCTCCAACGCTCGCGAAGAAATTAGATGTATACTTATTCCCTATTCCGTTCTCCTCATAATAGCCCAATATTGAATCAAACACAGTGCCGAAGAACCCGCCGACCAGCGCAGCCAGCACAACATACCATATGCTTGGCCCAAAAGCCCGCGCAAGATGGCCGTATGCCAGCAATGGAGTTATCGAAATTAACGCAGAGCCCAAAAACCCAGATAGCAACCCTATCGCTGTAACCCCTCCTGAAACACCTTTTTTGACCTTCTTGAACGATATGAGCTGAGTAGGCATGCCATCGAGCACACCGAGCTCGCTGCTGAACTTGTCGGATGTTATGGCTGCTACCGATCCAACAAACGCAGCGAATATCAAAAGGCCGTATGCGCCCGAGAACCAATTGGCTGATATGTAGAAAAGAAGCGCCATGATAGTTGGCCAAAGCCCGTTGGCAAGCACATTCCTAGTAGTTCTGACTTTCTCGAAAAGCCTTTTCTTCTGCTTATACACCCTTCCAATATAGCTCACTATGCCTGAAAGCACGAGGAACAAGAACATTGCGAGGAAGAAATACAGACCGAATCCGCCGCCAAGATAAATTATCAGCGCGCCCATCACTACTGCAGAAGCGGTCGCTTTCATGTCTAACGTGAAAAATTCCATCAAATCATTTCATAAAATTGAAATATTCCGCTATTTGGAAAGCCTTTTAAGTTTTATCTTTTATATACTTCTAGGTTCTCTAACTAAGGAAGGTCGTGAAAAGAACTGGTCGCCTTGCCAGCGTGGAAACACGCTGGCCTCTTTCTCTATAACTATCAACATTTCAGCCCACCATTTACCACTTGCGCACGACGTAAACGGCGTTGCGCATGGCACTTGTTGCGTTAGTAGATATTGATTGCAAGGGTATATTAATTTATTCCTGCCTATAATAAAAAGAGCGTGCTAATTATGCCAAAGGAGAAAGCAATAAAGGACATAGAGGACCTTCCGGGCATAGGCGAAGCCACAGCGGCAAAGCTCAAAGCTGCTGGCATAGATACGCTCGACAAAGTTGCCACCGCTGTACCTCATGAACTCTCCGAACTCGTGGGCATAAGCGTGGAGAGCGCAAAGAAGGCAATAGCAGCCGCGCAGGAATCAACTACAGTCAATTACGAGACCGGCGCAGAATTTTATGATAAGAGGGTCAGCATAGGCAAGATTTCGACAGGCTCCAAGGATCTGGACGAGCTCATAGGCGGAGGGATAGAGACCAATGCAATAACCGAGGTATATGGCAAGTTTGCAAGTGGCAAAACCCAGCTGAGCTTTCAGCTGTGCGTGAATGCGCAGCTCCCAAAAGAGAAAGGAGGGCTCGAAGGCTCAGTACTTTTCGTCGATACGGAAGGCACGTTCAGGCCGGAGCGCCTGAAAGAGATAGCCAAGGCCAAAGGTATGGATTCCGATACAGTCCTTAGCAACATCATGTACGTGCGCGCGCAGACCACCGACCAGCAGATACTCACAATAGAGCGCGCCGACAAGCTGATAACAGAGAAGAACATAAAGCTCATAATAATAGACTCGCTTACTGCGCTTTTCCGTGCCGAATACATAGGAAGGGGGGCGCTGGGCGAGCGCCAGCAGAAGCTCAACCAGCACATACACAGGCTCCAGATCCTTGCAGACAAGTACAACCTTGCCGTTTATGTGACCAACCAGGTGATGGACAACCCTGGCATACTGTTCGGCGATCCCACTACCCCTATAGGAGGCAACATAATGGCCCATGCAGCCACGACAAGGCTTTACATGAGGAAAAGCAAGGAGGACAAGAGGATTGTCAGGCTCACTGATTCTCCTAATATGCCAGATGGCGAATGCATAATAAAGGTAACTCCTGAAGGCATAAAAGACTAAAAGGAAGGATAATATGCTCTATCTTATAGGCGCAGGCATAGGCGAAAGCGACATATCCATAGGCTCGATAGAAGCCTGCCGCCGCGCCTCCAAAGTTTATTACGAGAACTATACCAGCCTTATCAGCGAGTCCAAGGTTCACCTAATATCCGACACGATAGGCAAAGAACTCATAGGGTTGCAGCGCAGCAGCCTAGAGGAAGAATCATCAAAGCTAATAAAAGAGGCCAAGAATACTGATATAGCCATAGTACTCTCTGGCGATCCGCTGATAGCAACCACGCACAAGATACTCTTCATAGGTGCAAAAAAGGAAGGCGTAAAAGTCAAGGTATTTCATTCAAGCTCCATCCTCACTGCAGCAATAGGTGAATCTGGCTTGGATTTCTACAGGTTCGGCAAGGTGGCTACAGTATCTAGGTGGACCGACAGCTACAAGCCTATATCATTTTATGAGTCAATAATAGTAAACCAATCAAATAACCTACACACACTTATGTTATTGGACTATATACCAGAATCGGGCAGCTCGATGCAGCTCACGGAGGCGTTGCGCATACTGTTCGAGGCTGAAAACCACTATGGCAAGGGCATCATCAATCCAGGCATAAAAATATTTGTGCTGGTAAACATGGGCACGGAAAAGCAGCAGAAGCTCTATGCTAGCATTTCGGAGCTTGAGAAGGCGAGCATTGAAAAGGGGCCAGCATGTATTATAATGCCTGCGAAGCTAAGCGATATAGAGGAGGAAGTAGTAAGCAGCATGTTTTATTGAATGTGCGGTAAGATAAAATAAATGAAGTGGTCCAATGCCCCTGAACATACTGTTCGACCAGAAAGCCAAGACTGCTCTGGTAAAAGACCAATCAACCATAGACATACTGCGCAACGGCCACTTTGGGAGGAAGGACGACCAGGTCTTGCACCTCGATATAGAGGAAGCCCTCTATCTTATTGATGTAAGGAAGGCGGAATGCCACGATCAGGAGACTGGCGAAATCCTAAAATTCAACGATATAGCAGCAGCATTTAGCAAGAGCAGGAAGTTCATGGCGAGGTACTTCACGTACAAGGACTGGAGAGACCGCGGGCTTATAGTAAAGCGCCCTGATGGGATTAAGACAAAGGGCCAAGGGACCACTACAAAAAAGTATCCAGCTAAGAAGCTCAACCTGCAGCACTATTCTCTCGAAGGAACATTCTTCCCCGACGACATGGTAACAATAATAGACGACCCAGATTCTGGAGAAAAGATATACGACGACCACTGGTTCGGGCAATACGGCACATACAAGTCCAGCGATCATGGCATACTCAACAAGCTCGACATATACGAAACGATGTTCCTAGCTGAGAATGGCGTGCTTAAGCTCCGCAACCTCAGGCCCAAGGAGGTTTTTGAAGCGGCATCGAGGCGTCGCTCTGACTTCCCAAAGCTCTACTCTGTATACTCAGAGTGGAGGAGCCGTGGGTATGTGGTCAAGACTGGATTCAAGTTTGGCACGCACTTCAGGATATACTTCCCTGGTGCGAAGCCCATAATGTCGCAAGATTCGTGGGTGCATTCAAAGCACGTGATACAGGTTTTCCCTAGGGATATCAAGTTGCTCATAGCTGAATGGGCGCGCGCCATACGCGTAGCGCATTCGGTGCGCAAGACATTCATACTAGCTATACCGGGGAAGAGCAGGAAGAAGAAGCTCGGCATAGACTTCTTCCTTTACCATAGGTCAAATGGCAATACAGACATACCGGAGAGCAGCAAGCCCAAGTATGCGATGCTTTCTCTAAGCGAGGACGAATACATAGGAGGCGCGGAGCTATCTGCGATAATAGGCGAAGCAAAATCGCGCGACTGTGAGCTCGTGATAGCTATAGCTGATAGAGAAACCGCAGTCACATACTATAGGGTGAGGAAGATAGAGCTCGAGAAGAGCCCCTACGAGTATTATGAGATAGACTGGATGCAGCCTTAGGCGCTCCTATTTGCTGTTTGTTGATTCCTTCCCCTGCAGATAGAGCTCGCTTGCCATCTTCAGCCTTGATACGGAATGCGCCACTACCCTACCATTGCCCTCAAACTTTGCAAGGAAGAGCCCTACTCCCCCGAACATCGCCGTCCTTATATTGTCTACGAAAGTTATCTTGTACTTGAGGCTGGAATCAAAGCCTGCTATATGCCCAGGATCAATTTCAAGCGGGTTGTCATCCGTCACGTTATATTCAACTATATCTCCAATTATGTGCAGGAATACATTTCCTGGTCCAACAAATTTCTGCAGTATAAGCCCAGCACCACCAAAGAACGCGCCTCCTATGCCAACCGTCTGCATTGTAAACTTTACGGTTTCATCTGCAGCTATAAAAGCATAATGCTCTGCGATGAAGTCTTCGCCTTCACCAAGGTTAAGCTGGTATATCTTTCCAGGCAGCACCCCCGCAACAGTTATGTGGCCTGGTTCATCCTTGGCAGTGAACTCTGTGAGGAAGCCCGTGGCTCCAGTGACCTTCCTCTCTATCGCGCCAACTATTCCCCCTACCATCCTCGGTTCCATAACTACTGACTTGCTCTTGCTGACTAGCTTTCCTGAGTCTGAATATATCTTTTCGCCCGCATCAAGGCTTATTCTCACTGCCTGCATACTCCCCCCTATTATCTCATATTTCATGCAACCACAGAGTAATATTGAACAATAGTATTTTATAAATGACTTTCAAGTAACCTTGATATACGTTGGGTGGAAAGATGGCCGCTACAAAAAGCCGCGATCTATGGGATATGTATTCAAATGTCGATTTGAACCTGCGTTCATACGCACGGCTGAAAGGCTTATGGGTATATGGGTACAAGCTTCATTACAGCGACCACTATGGCGTAGTGATGGTGCTTGAAACACGCCTGAACTACCTCGAGCCAAACAAGTCTGATTTGCTCAGGCGTGAAGGAAACGAGCTTTCAATAGACCGGAGATACGGGAATGTCAAGCTTTTCGTCAACCATGTCAATGCAATCGACAGGGCGACTCAAGAAATGATTAGGCTATTGGATTCTGGTACAGAAGTGAAAATAGATATAAATGTGATGCTCAAGAAGAACACTGCCCCAACGAACTTGCACCAACACAGGCTAGGCATAAAGGACTATCCATTCATGCTAATCAGCAACTATCCAAACTCCATGATTGAGCTTACTGAAAGGCAGATAAAAGAAGAGAATCCTACATCATCGCTTCCAACGATGCTGTTGCGCACAACACGCACCAACTATTGATGCATAAAGATTGGGAAAATCAAAAGAAATTGAAAAGAAAAAGGAAAAAGAAAGATGGCAATCAATCCATCTCTCCTCCCATGCCTCCAGGCATGCCTCCTGCACCCGCGCCGCCGCTAGGCTTGCTCTTGGAGCTTATCATATCGTCTATCCTTAGGATTATCTCTGCAGCTTCGCTTGCGCTGTATATAGCCTGCTCCTTTATCCTGAGCGGCTCATATACGCCGAGCTTGTTCATGTCGCCGATGGCGTTCTTGAATATGTCAACGCCAGTGTTGCTGCCGTCCTTTGTCCTATGCCTGCTCCTCAGCTGTACTAGCGTATCGATTGCATCCATTCCGGCGCTTTCCGACAGCGTCTTTGGTATGACTTCGAGCGCATCTGCAAACTTCTGTATGGCGAGCTGCTCTCTGCCTCCGACATTGTTGGAGTAGTTCCTGAGCGCAGTGGATAGGTCTACTTCTATGCTGCCTCCTCCCAAGACGTATTCGCCATCCTCTATCACACTCGATATGGCACCTATTACGTCTGTTACCATCCTCTCGCCTTCATCTACGACCTGCTGCGTACCGCCGCGTATGAACAGCGTCACGCTCTTCGGGTTCTTGCAGTCTTCTACAAATACCATCTGCTCTCCAGATACCTTCCTCTCTTCAACAAGGCCTGCGTATCCGAGGTCTTCCTGGCTGAGGTCATCAAGGCTTGTCACTATCTTGCCTCCTGCCGCCTTGGTCAGCTTCTCCATGTCGCTCTTCTTGACCCTCCTTACTGCCAATATGCCCGCCTTCGCTAGGTAGTGCTGCGCTACGTCGTCTATGCCCTTCTGCGTGACTACTACGTTCGCCTTGCTCTTGACTATCTTGTCGACCATGTCCTTGAGCATCTTTTCTTCCTGCTGCAGGAATGACTGCATCTGCTCTGGCGATGTTATCTCTATCTTTGCGTCAGTCTCTGTCTTCTCTATCTCCAGCGCAACGTCAAGCAATGCTATCTTTGCATTCTTTATCGACTTTGGCATTCCTGGGTGTGCTACCTCCTTGTCTATGAGCACTCCATTTATCAATGCCGTGTCTCCCACTGTTCCTCCTGCCTTCTTTTCTATTTTTATCAGGTCGTGATCTATGACAATCTTGCCCTTCGCATCCTTGTCCATAACCTGCTTAACTGCTTTTATTATGAGCTTGCTTATGTACGCCTTTACCTGGTCGTCTCCTACGTTCTTTGAACCCATGGATACCATTGCTATCTTCTGCAGTACTGCTTCATCAGAAGCGTCTACCTTTCTAGCTTTATCCCTGAGTATTGAGGATGCTTTTTCTGCAGCCATCTTATACCCCTTAATGACTGTTGTTGGATGAACTCCCTGCTCCAGTAGGTCTCCAGCTCCGCGCAGAAGTTCTCCTGCAATTACCACTACGCTAGTGGTTCCATCACCTACCTCCTTGTCCTGTGTCTTAGCGATGTCAACCATGATCTTAGCAACAGGGTGCTCGACATTCATCTCCTCCAATATCGTAGCACCGTCGTTTGTTATCGTTATGTCTCCAAGGTCGCTAACTAGCATCTTGTCCATACCCTTTGGGCCAAGAGCACTTTTTATGGCTGTGGCTACTGCAATGCCAACTGCTATATTAGTTCTCTGTGCATCTCTTCCAAGAATTCTATTTGCACCTTCAGGAAGGTACAATACCTGTTGTCCATTCAATTGATTTTCTGCCATATACTTTCACCCTTTAAGCATCAATAATTAAGTCAAAAAACGTTTTATTGCTCTGCACTATAGAAATATTGCATGCATAAATTAACGTCAGTAAAATGCATATTTAATTTACATGTATTAATACACTTTACAGCCATATATATGCAGATAAGATATTTATAGCTTACCTTACCTCAGCTTATTAAGCCGTCAATAATGCCGCTGAATGCACTATCTATGTCCTCATATTTCAGGACGGCAACCTCGCCATTGTCGCTCGCCTCGCAGAATCTCTTATCCCTTGCTATCCTACCAATAAGCTTTGCTCCGGATATTTTCAGCAGCTCTTCTATATCCCCCCCATTTCCCTCATACATGTTCTCCACTACGCCCAAAACTGCCTTGCCCAGCCTCTTCGCCATAACGGCGGAACGTATTGAATTGAGCATTGCAATCTTCTGCGGGGTTGTCACAATAATGAAACCGTCTATATCAAGCACCTGCATTATGGTCAAGGGTGCATCTGAAGTGCCAGGCGGCAGGTCTATTATTAGATAGTCCAAAGGCCCCCAATCTGTGTTCTCAAAGAAATCATAAAGCATCTTTACTATTATAGGGCCCCTCCATATTATTGGCTTCTTGAGATCATCCACAAGCATAGCGGTAGAAGCCACCTTTACTCCTTCCTTAACTATTGGCTTTAGCGGAAATGAAGCGGTGTCCATCATTTCGTCTATTCCAAGGAACATGGTGATATTCGGGCAGTCTATGTCAGCATCAAGCAGGCCTACAGAAAAGCCTTTCTTGGAAAGCTCATAAGCGACGTTGACCGCTATTGTCGTCTTACCAACCCCTCCCTTTGCGCTGTATATGCCTACCTTATGCTTTATGTTTGAGAGCTTCTTCTTTATCCTGTCGCGTGTGTTCAGCGTGTTTATGAAAGAGGGATGCATAATCTCCTCGGCAGGCTTTTGGCTGGCCTCGCCGGAATTGCTGCTGCCCGCTTCTTTATTATCATTTTCCGTAAAACCACTGCGCAGTTTTGATATACTCTAATGCTGAAGGATTTATACATGTCTTTTGGCAGATTTTACTTTTCTACCAAATGCGCGTCTACCTCTAAGCTTCTTGCTGCTGAACCAATAGCGGAAGCTGAAGAACAGGAAGCCGCTGCCCAGCACCACACCGAACCACAGAGTCGCCAGCCTAGTCATTATTGTTGCAGCTGCACTTATTGATGAGCTAATCCCGAAGGTGCTCGATATTAGTGCAACCATAGCAACATCAGCCGAGCCTATAGTTCCTGGTATGAATGATACGATGCCTATGAGCACCGAAACTATGTATACGAGCACGCTCTTGAGCAGGGGCACATCTACACCAAGGGAACGAAGCGACAGGTACAGCGAAAGCGATGTGAGAAAATATGCAGGTACGGTGAAAAGCAGCGAAAGCAAATACACCCTAGGCGTATTGAGCTTGCTCTGTGATGCGAAGTATTCATCGCCATAGAGTGCAAACACCTCAGATAATTTGCCCTTCAACACCTTCCTCTTAAGTACTTCAAAGAGCCACGGACTAAGGACGAATACGAAAGGCAGCAATATGACGAAGTCTACGATCAAAATGAAAGGCAGATACGCAATCGACAGAACTCCGAATATCAGGCTCAGCACTACAAAACCAAGGAAGTCTGTGAATATATCAACACTCACTATTGGGAGTATCTCTACGAAATGCGTATTGGATACTCTGTCGACAGTATATGCCGATACGACTCTCCCTATCCTGCCAGGGGTAAGATTCATTGCATAGAGCGACAGATAAATGACAAAATTCTTTACATCAGATATCTTTATCTTCAATATGCGCAAGTAATAGCGCCATTTGAAGAACCTCACGAAGAAGCTGAGGAACTGAAACACAAATGCGAGAAGGTATATAAGAACATTGGCATGTTCTATCGTCCCCATGACCTCAAGCAGGCCTCCTTTAGAAAATATGGCGATGCCTATGAATACAATAAGGCTGGCCACTAGCAGTATCACTACAAATCCTATGACTCTATGCACCAGCTTGAAATACGCTTCCCTGGAAGGGTTCTTCTGCTTGACTATGAGCTGCCACAGCGTCTCTTTCTTCTTCTTTGCTGCCATCAAAAACCACAGATCTTTGGCCTTAAAATGCTTTCTGGCTTATCATACAATTTGTGCGCAATGCCTATAAGCCTTGGCGCCTTTAAGCCGCACGCTATTTGCAAGCTCATAAGCAATGCTCTATTATTAATTCAAAGGTCTAAAAATCTGACTATCCTACAGAATTTTTCAGACCCCGGAACGTTTAGGCACGGCTTTTCCCGGTATGCCTGCCATGCCTTTCTTGTATCCGTGCTTGTATGCGGCATGCACTATGATGAAAGCTATGAGCACTGCAACGATTATCACTACAAGTCCGTTGCCCTGAGACCTGCGTGTGCTGCGCGTTATTATGCCTGCTGACTCCTTGAAAGCCGATATATACATCCATATGTCGAACCCAAGGGCGAAGGAGTTGTATGCAGCTATAAGTATGCTCCAGATATTCCTCCTCTGCGCAGCGATGATTATGGACTGTATTGTTATTATCAGCCCAAACCCTATTATCAGGATGCCGAAGAACACCAAGTTGAAGCTGAGTATGAACTCCAATGTAGCGAAGGATATATAGCCCAGCCACGCAGCAGCGAATCCAAGCACAGTAGCTATTACATAAATTGAGCCCACGAAACCGAGGCCTACTGCCGATATTGCGCTCGCTTTCTTGAATTTCGATTTGTCATTTGTCTTTTTCAGCATGCCAAGGCTGAACCCGCCGGCATACGCATCCCAGATAGATATGGCAAAATCTACTGCAATGATTATTATGGTAAATATATCAGCAAAAGATATGCAATCACCAACGCTGTTTCTCAAGCAATAAATAAAAACATACCATAATCTTTTAAGGCAAAATGTTAATATACTGATGGTGTTGGCGTGCATAAATTCAAAATCAGGGAATTCAAAGTCAAGAGCGCAACGGCGAGAAACCTGGATGGCAAAGCCGGGCCCAGCGTATATGTCATGGAGCCTGCGCACTCCAGCGGCAAGCCAATCCTGATATTCCTAGCAGGCATGATGGGCTCTGGCAAATCGATGCTGTTCAACGATGACCTCTTTTCTGAGAATATGCAGCATAAGATAGAGCGGCTTTATGCATCAGGCAGCATCAAAGGATCTATTTACGTATTCCCAGATCTGGCTACAAAGTATGGTGGCTGCCAGTATACAAATTCCTCGGTTGCGGGCAACTATGAAGATTTCATAATAGATGACCTGATACCTTACCTTAAGGGCATGTATGGATCCAAGAAGGTTGCGATACTAGGCAAATCCTCTGGCGGCTATGGCGCCATAACACTAGCTATGAAGCATCCAGAAGCAATAAATGCTGCGATGGACCATTCGGGTGATTCCTATTTTGAATATTGCTATATGCCGGATTTCCCAAAGGCCCGGAGGTCAATAGAAAAGTTTGGCAGCGCCGAGGCTTGGCTTGCAAACTTCTCAAAAAAGCTGAACAAAAAGAATGGGGACGATTTGTCGACGCTTAACATCATAGCCATGGCAGCCTTTTACACTCCAAAACGCAAAAAGATAAAGCTACCATTCGACCTTCATACCGGCGAAATCAAGCATGATGTATGGGATGCATGGCTATCTAACGATCCAGTCCGGATGGTAGATACGCACTACAAAGCGCTGCAAAAGCTTGACTTCATAGGCATAGATGTAGGACTGTACGATCAGTTCAACCTGTTGGAGGGCTCTAGGATACTTCATAAAAAGCTTTCCGAGCACCATATCAGGCATATGTACTCTGAGTTCAAGGATACCCACACAAACATAAGCTACAGATATGATATATCAGTACCGTTGGTGGAGAAGGCGCTTTACAAAAGAAGAGGATAAAAATGCATATGGACAAATGCATAATGAAAAACGCTTCGGGTAATCATACATGAACAAGATCGTTGCAGTGCTCAAGCTCACAAGGATAGAGCACAGCGCCATGCTGGTCATCGCAGTCCTGGCAGGAGAGCTGATAGTTGCGGGCCATCTGCCTGATGCCTATATACTGCTGCTCAGCCTGATAGTGCCGATATTCGTAAGCATGGGCTCTTTCGCCATAAACGACTATTACGATGTAGTGGTGGACACGCTCAACAAGAAGACAAAGCGCCCGATAGTTTCTGGGGCAATCAGCAGGAAAGGCGCCATGTATGTTGCCGCGTCATCCTTCGTGATTGGGGTGGCAGCCAGCGCACTGATAAACCCCTATGCATTCGCTATAGCATTCATATTCGCAAGCCTAGCAGCACTCTACAGCTACAAGCTGAAGGAGATGCTCCTTGTTGGAAACATATACATAGCGTTTTCAATGGCAATACCATTCATATTTGGGGACTACGTCATGTCTGCCAGCCTCAGCATAAACATAGTGCTTATAACACTGGTAATACTGCTGAGCGGCACTGCGCGCGAGATACATGGCATGATACGCGATTACCACGGCGATACAAAGGCCAGGAGAATAAAGAACCTGCCGTATTACATTGGCCTGAAGGATTCATCTTATGTAGCATTGGTGTTATACATAGCGGCAATAGCCATAAGCATATTCATGTTCCTGTTCAAGATGCCGTTTCGGTACAACCTCATTTACATGGCACCTATAGCAATAACAGATATCATGCTACTATATGTGGGTGCCATATACATAAAGAGGTACAGGGTTTCTAAAGAAGGCGCATTCGATACTGCGCGCAATATCAGCTTGGGCGCTATGGCATTGGCACTTGTAGCTTACTTACTATCAAGTGCGCTGTATGTTGGGCTGTTCAGCATTTGACTATAGAAATCACATCGTGGGGCAGCAGCTTTTCCCTGCCTTTCAAGCCTTTAAGCTCGACAACGAAGGCAAATCCTATGACATTGCCTCCTAATTCTTCAACAAGCTTAAGCGCAGCAATCGAAGTCCCGCCTGTAGCTAACAGGTCGTCCACTATAAGCACATTGTCGCCGCTGCTTATCGAATCCTTGTGCATCTCTATCCTCTGGTGCCCGTACTCTAGGTTATAATCAGCGCTTATCTTCTCATAGGGCAGCCTCCCTGCCTTTCTTATCGGCACGAAAGCGCACTTAAGCGTATACGCCAATGCAGCCCCTATTATGAAGCCCCTGGCCTCTATCCCAACTATCTTGTCTATCTTGCGATCCGACACCTTATTGGCCAAGTAGTCTATCACAAGTGGGAACGCCTGCGGATCGGCGAGAAGCGGTGTTATATCCTTGAACAGCACACCTTTTTTTGGATAGTCTACAACGTCCCTTAGCTTGCTGCTTATGAAGTCCTCTATGTCCATTGGCATTGCCGTTTGCTACTATTATACTGCGCAGTTCAGCTGCACTCGCTATACCCGCACTTGGGGCAGGTAAAGCAGCCTTCCGCTGCAACCATCTCTGTTCCGCACGATGGGCATTTCTTCTCGCTATGGGGCGACAGCACATATGTAGTGGCACCTTCCTTTATTGCCGCCATTGATATCTCCTGCCCTCTCTTTTCCTTTTCCTCCTTCATGTGCGCTATCTTCTTTGCACCCCCTAGTTGCGTAGCCTCTTTGTTCACTGCGGAGAGCACCTGCACGCTCTTGCTGCTGTCCCTGTAGACTGTTATACCCTTGCAGCCTAGCTGGTATGCCATGTTGTAAGCAGTCTCTATGTCTTGCGGCGTGGCGTAGCTCGGGAAGTTTATCGTCTTGGATACTGCATTGTCTGTGTATTTCTGGAACGCCGCCTGCATCTTCACGTGCCATTCCGGCGCAATGTCATATGCAGTTACGAATAGTTTCCTCACCTCCTCAGGTATTGCTTCTACATCTTGTATCGATGTCTTGCCAGCAAGCGTCTGCATCAGCTCGTCAGAATAGAAGTTGTACTCAAGCGCATACCTCTCGAACTCGTTGTCGACCTCTATCAGGTTTGAGCCGAGGCTGTCCTTGACGTTCCTCATGTAAACCACTGAGAATATCGGCTCTATGCCCTGCGAAGCCCCTCCAGATATTATGCTTATCGTGCCCGTGGGCGCTATTGTAGTGACAGTGGAGTTCCTCAGAGGCTTGTAGCCGAGCTTGTACCATATGCTGTTCTCGAACTCTGGGAACGGCCCCCTCTCCACTGCAAGCTCCTCGCTCATCTTCCTAGCATTTTCTGTTATGAACGACATAACTTTCTCTGCAAGCATGAGTGCTTCGTTGCTGTCATACTTTATGTTGAGCTTTATGAGCATGTCCGCCCATCCCATAATTCCCAGGCCTATCCTCCTTATTGCCTTGCTCACCTGCTCTATCTGCGGTATTGGGTAACTGTTTACATCTATTACATTGTCTAGGAACCTCGTGCCCAGCCTCACAGTCTCGCGGAGCAGGTCCCAGTCAACCTCGTAATGGTGGTCCGTCCTCCTGACCATCTTTGCCAGGTTTATGGATCCAAGGTTGCACGAATCGTAAGGATAAAGCGGCTGTTCGCCACAGGGATTTGTCGACTCTATCGGCCCGTACTTGGGCACCGGATTGGAGTATGTCGAATTCATTCTGTCTATAAACACGACTCCGGGGTCGCCGGTCTTCCACGCCATCGTTATTATCAAGTTCCATACTGCCCTTGCATTCAGCATCCCCACAACCTTCTTGTTCCTGGGGTTTATCAAATCGTAGTTGGCATCGTTCTTGAGCGCATCCATGAACTTGTCGGTTATCGCAACAGATATGTTGAAATTCCTGAGAACTCCTTCGCTCTCTTTGGCGACTATGAAGTTCAGTATGTCAGGATGGTCTACGTGCAATATGCCCATGTTTGCGCCTCTCCTCTTTCCTCCCTGCTTTATCTGCTCAGTGGAGGCATCAAATATTTTCATAAACGACAGCGGTCCAGATGCGATGCCCCCTGTCTTGCGCACCACATCATTTGAAGGTCTTAACCTTGAGAAAGAAAAGCCCGTACCTCCACCTGTCTTGTGTATTATAGCTGTGTACTTAACCGCATCAAATATCTCCTCTATGGAATCGCCCACAGGCAATACGAAGCATGCGCTCAGCTGGCCAAGCTCCTTCCCCGCATTGAAGAGCGTCGGTGAATTGGGCATGAACCTGAATGATGTCATCGCTTCATAAAACTGGTTCTCTATCTCTTTGACCTGCTCATCGCTCTTGCCGTAGCTCTTCTCAGCTGCAGCTATTGCCTTTGATACCCTAGTAAACAGCATCTTCGGCGTCTCTATTATCTTCCTATCCTCATCCTTGCTCAAATACCTTGCAGCAAGCACTATAAGCGAGTTGATCGGCATCTTGAGCTCGTCATCAGGTATGCCAAGTGCCTTCTTCGCAGCCCTTATCTCTGCGCGCTTATTCCTGTAAAGTATGTACGCCTTCGCGACGTTCGGATCATTCTCCATCAGCACTTTTTCCACAATGTTCTGTATGTCCTCTACTCCTATCTCTTCCTTGCCCAGCTCGTCAACGTTCTTGACAACACTTTTAGCTACGAGCTGCGCGTTTTTCTTATTCTCATCCACCTCCTGCATCGGGTAGACGTTTGCGAAAGCCCTTTCTATTGCACTTTCAATCTTCCCCTCATCAAAACCCACCTTTTCCCCGTTCCTCTTTATCACAAATTTAGTCGCCATTTAAACCCCCTCGGCACTAACAATTTTAGAAATAAGATTTATATAGCAGATTGCATCAAACGCGGTATCTTTGTAGCTGTTTATGTATGAAAACTTCCACTACTAAAAAGTGTTGTTGTCGTAAAGGCAAGTTAGGGGCTTGCAGCATTTAAAAAGGTTGCTTTTCTAATATGATCTTTCCGTTTCAATCCCATCGTTTTCCTCCGATAGAATATATGCATTGAATCTCTCCCATGCCGCCTTGTACGTATCATGCTCCTGCGTATTTACGGTGTAATACATCCAGCTGGCGAACTTCGACTTAGGTATACTCTTCTGCGACACTTCATATACGTCCGTAGCTGTAACATTCTTCCATTTTGTGGTTTTCGCCGTTGAGAATTCGTCCCGTATGTCCTCATTGTTGAACTCGTACTGGTTGTCAGAGAGCGCCTTGTGCGTCTTCCATGACAGCCCAGAGGAGAATGCTGCTATCAGTACTCCTATATTCTTCAACTGCCAATCCTCATCCGTGTATTCGCTCTCGTGCTTCTGCGAGAGCTTGTGCAGTTTTTCCTGCAAGATGTCATACTTGGTCAAATTATGTTTTATCGGCATGACACAACCCTATAAATCCCGATTACTCGGTATTTATAATAAATAATTACACCGAATAAAAATATATATGTTTGTTATGGAAGGCGAGTGGTAAAACCCACGATTTCAATTGTGGGATGAAAGCGAGCCGAAAGTTATATAAGTATTAATACCATATAGGTGTGGTAAAATCTACCGAAGGGCATTCGGGAAGTCAAGCCTGTGGAGACGACGTAAGGCCTTCCGCAAGAAAGGCAGTTGCCTGGGAAGCAGGAACCATATGCTTCGAATATGAAGCATTCGCAGAAGGGAACTTCGCAACGGATGTAGATGAAGCTGGAAGCCCACGAATTTATTCGCGGGAGGATGTCACGAATATTGAATTGAATCAAGGCGACTAACATGGCAATATTCAACATTTTCGGGAAAAAGGATGTGAGTGCGGACATAACGAAGAACATACCCTACCGTCTGGTCACAGAGTGGACGCCATACAAGATGTTTTCTGGAAGGAAGAGCAACGTCACGCTCAAGGTCAAGCTGAAGAACCTCACTAACGAGGTGCTGCTGACATCGCTTGTTGTTGAGCTGCCGAACAAGCTGAGCTTCGATGAGATAGGCATGTCGAAGCAGAGGGAGGTGCGCATGGGCGAAATAGCCCCAGCAGAGGAGAAAGAAGTCGGCCTCAACGTTTATAACAGCACCGATGCTGATCCTGGCGAATACACAGTATCGCTCGCAGCCATAGCGCACTACCGTGATTACGGGCACATAATAAACGCGATAAAGAAGCGCACTACTGTGCAGGTTGTTTGACCTTAGCTTCGTCCTCCTTAGCAGGCTTCGGCGCTTCCTGCTCATCCGGGCCTATGGCCTTGTATATGTCGCTTAGGCGCTCCGCGACACCCTTGCCCTTTTCTGTGAGCTTTATCGTCTTTATCTTGCCGTGCTTCTCGCTGGACGTCAGGCCAAGCTTCTCGCATTCAACAAGGAAGTTGCACGCGTGCACATAGGTCGTATTGGCGGCCTTAGCCAAGCTAGATATGTACCAGCTCTGTGACGTATCCATCAGTGCGACCAGTATGTTCGCCTGCTTTTCCCTGAGCAAAATATTCTCCATATAGATTACTCCGTAAGCGTAAAACGGCGGCATTGTGGGGCAATATGCGAATATGCCCTTTACCTGCACGTATATATCCCAATACATAAATATATTAATTAGTTTCGGTAAGAAACTAGTATAGGTGACGTGCATGGTAAAATTTATCATAGCGAAACAGCTAGTCGGCAAGAAAGTGATAAGTGTCAGTGGATTTGATGTTGGCAGGTTTATAGATGCCGACGTTAACGAAATAACAGGCAAGATAAACTACATACTTGTCGAGCCGAACGTGGACAGCAGCATATCGAGCAAGCTCGATGCCCAGGACGGCCATGTGAAGATACCATACAACTCTGTCACTGCCGTAGCCGACTACATAATGGTCGACCTGAAGGGGCTATGAACGCGGTGATTCTATAATCCTTTGCGGCGGGGATGAGGCGGGGAGGGGCGCCCTAATAGGTCCGCTCGTGATTTCGCTAGTTTCTGTCAAGAAGGCGGTGGTGCACAAACTGCCGGAGATAGGGGTTCGGGACTCAAAGCTGCTGAGCAGGAAGCGCCGCGACGAACTCTACAGCTCGATACTTGACATAGCCGAAGACGTGAAGATAGACCGGATAGCTCCTTCGGAGATCAATTCAGCTATGAAGGCAGGCATATCGCTGAACGAGCTCGAGGCCATACATTTCGCAAAGCTTTTCGACAAATTCGACCAAGAAGTGAACTTTCTCTATCTTGACTCGCCTGACGTGATAGCCGAGAAGTTCGGCATACGCGTCAACATGCTTAGCAACAAGCCGACCAAGGTATTCGGCATACGCGCCAAAAGGCTCAAGGGTGTTAAATACACTACAGTAGTGGCTGAGCACAAGGCAGATTCAAGGTATCCTGTAGTGTCAGCAGCGAGCATAATGGCCAAGGTAGAGCGCGACAGGGCGATGGATCAGCTCAGCGCGTCTCTTTCTATGGAGCTGGGCTCAGGCTACCCCTCGGATTACCATACAATAGACGCGGTGCGCAAGAACATGAAGGACAAGGAGCTGAACATGCACATACGCGAATATTGGAAGACGCTGGGGAACATAAGGCAGACAAAGCTTTTTAACTTTGGCGACACATCTGCTTAACTATGCGGACCTGTGGCGCAACTTGGATAGCGCGCGTGGCTTCGGACCACGCGGCTGCGGGTTCAAAATCGCCCTAGCAAAGGCTATTGCGATGCAACTCCCGCCAGGTCCGCCAGAAAACATGGTAGAGCTGGCGCTATGCAAGTGTTAAAAATGGCGAAGCCCTTCGCTTTTACTTCTTGCTTTCGTCAGGCTCCTGTATCTTTATGGTGCTTATGCCCAGAGGCGGTATAAGCCCTAACGAGTATGCAACAAGCGTGCCCGTAGCGCTGCACCTGAAGTTGAGCCCATTCATTATCTCCTCTGCCAGCGCGGTCGGGAGTATGTGCTTCTCATTCCACGACTTCATTATCGCGCTGACGCCCTCTGCGGATTCCTTTATGTCCACAGAGCCTGCTAGCTTGAGCTGGCCGACGCTCTTTGCATCCTTGGAATCGCCATCGAAATAATCAGCTAGAAAACTGTATTTTACAGTAACTCCGTCCTTCGACGATTTGACCTCCTCAAGGTTAACATTTATCTTTGGGAACCTTTGCTTGCTAAGCGCCTCCATAGACTCGATCTTGCCTTCTACATTTGATACTGTGAATCCCGTTATCATGTTATCACTTTGCTTTATTAAGTTTAGAAAGATATAAGTATAAATAGGTTAGGCAGGCTGCGCCCTCCATATAGCTGCAATGATATAACAAGTTATTTATTCTTGAACTCAGCAATAGAATTGGTGCATTGCTTGAAGCTTCTGCCATATGCCGCGTTTGCAGTGCTGCTTGCCTACTCTATGGTATCAGTAGCAGGCGCTACAGGAATAGTTTACGGGATAAGCAACATAAACACTACGGTGTCAATAAATCTGAACGGCAGCGCGTACGTCAGCGAAGCCATTACTACTATCCTGCCTAACTCGTCCCTGGCACAATATACGATAGACAGGTCGGGTCTCAATCTCACACTGAGCAACTGGCAGGCAATAGTGGGCCCGCAGCTCGTGCAGCACATAATAAACCCAAGGACTGGCGTTTACGACTTCCATCTACTGCCCGGCCCGGTAAACCGAACCAGCTACGGCGGTATAGCGACCATATACATGAACTACTATGTATATAATGTTACAACCGTAAACCAGACCGGCCCAAGGATACTCGGATTCAAGTTCAACGACAACGTGTTGAACTTCGCCCACGGCTCTGGGGGCGTAGTCCTGGGGCAGGACACACGTTTCAACATAATCCTACCTAAAAACTCAGAGATTCTCTCGGTATACCCTCTTCCGGACTATCCAAGCAGCTTCGCTGCCAGCCATGCAAACATATCTGAGATATCATGGTTCGGCGGCGAGCCCCTGTACAATTTCAACCTTGTATTCCAGGTAAGGGAAAGCCTTCTGACTGAGGTAAAGGACTTCTTCGGCTCGATATACGCGGCTTTGGGCATATTCACATACATAATAGTGCTTGTCATAGTTCTGCTAATAATATTCTACACATACATGAAAGTGCATTGATGGTGTTTTGTTGGCACGATCTCCAGAGGGAATATCTAATGACGAATCAATGCTGCTATCCTACCTGAAGGATGGCGGCAAGCGCAGCGTGGAAGAAGCATGCAAGGCACTTGGCATAGATCAGAGCGCGGTGTCAAGCTATGTGGAAGGCCTCGAAGCCATCGGTGCAATATCTGTGCAACGCTCAAAGCAGTACAACGTACAGGTGACTGAAGAGGGCAAGAGAGACATCAAGGAAGGCTTCCCAGAAGAGCGCCTAATCGATAGCATTGCCAAATCCGGCGAGCTCAAGATATCTAGCGGCATAGACAGCATAGCTCTTGGATGGGCCCGCAAGAACAGTTGGGTTGCAGTGGAGAGTGGAAACCTGAGGCTCACAGACAGTGGGAAATTGGCCGTAGGCAAAAGCTATCCATACAGGGATCTCCTCGGCAGGTTGGAAAAGGAGGAAGAAAGCCTGCATATAGAAAAACTCATAAAAGAGGATAAGAATAGAATAGACGAGCTTGTGAAAAGGGGTCTGTTGACAATAAGAGAGCGGAACACGATATCCTCAATATCGATAACCGACGAAGGCAAGAAGCTGCTTGGCAGCAAGCCTGAAGAGGTAATAACCTCGCTCAGCAGGGACATAATAAAGTCAGAAGGATGGAAGGGCAAGAAGTTCAAGAGATACGACGTATCAGATCCTACGGAGCGCGCATACCCGGCGCGCATGCACCCGTCGCACAGGTTCTTCAACTACATACGCAGCGTGTTCTCTGGCATGGGCTTCTCAGAGGTGGAAGGGCCCATAATAAACAACGCTTTTTGGAACTTCGACGCGCTGTTCTCCCCGCAGGACCATCCTACGCGCGACATGCAGGATACGTTCTTCCTCTCGAGCCCGAAGGAGATAGACATAAACGACCTAGAGCTGCTGAGCAGGGTAAAGCGCATGCACAAGAAGGGTTGGAAGGGGGCTTGGAAAGAGAGCCTTGCAAAACAGGCGCTCTTGCGCACGCACACTACTGTAGTTTCTGTAAAGAACATACTCAAATACGGAAGCCTTGAAGAATCCGCATACCCTGTAAAGCTGTTCTCATTGGGCAAGGTGTTCCGCAATGAGAGCATAGACTATAAGCACTTGAACGAGCTCAACCAGCTGGACGGGATAATAATAGGCAATTCGCTTACGCTATCCAACCTAATATTTACCATGCGCGAGTTCTACTCGTACCTTGGCATAGACGTCAAGTTCAAACCCTCATATTTCCCGTTCGTAGAGCCAGGCATGGAGGGCTATTATTACAATAAGGAGCACAACGACAACATAGAACTCTTCGGCGGTGGGATAATAAGGAAGGAGATAACAAAGGCAATGGGCACCAACAAGACCGTGCTTGCGTGGGGGATGGGCCTAGACAGGATGATGTTCGATTACGTGGAAACCGGCTCGCTTTCAGAGATATATAGGAACCAGGTGGGCTGGCTGAGGAATTTCCGGTACAAGAAAAGCATGTGATACTGTGGCAGTAGTCACGTTCGCCATGGGCGACATAGAGAAGCGCATAAGCAAGGATAAGTTCGTAGAGCTAGCAGAGCGCATAGGCATGGAGATAGAAGGAACCACGGACAAGGATATAAGCGTAGATATCACCCCAAACAGGCCAGACCTGCTGGATTATAACGGCCTGATCAGGGCGCTTTCATACATGTCTGGCAAGCTAAAGCCCAACAGGGATGCATATAAGCTTAAAGAGGGCACAGCACTGCGCATAAAGGTTTCTGGCGACGTGAAGAAGGTGCGCCCATACATAGCAGCGATGGTCGTAAAGAACATAGATCTGTCGGGCAACAGGCTCAAGTACTTAATAGATTTCTCAGAAAAGCTGTCGGATACGTACGGAAGGAAGAGAAGGAAGCTAGCGCTAGGTATACACGACCTCGACAAGATAGATACAGGCGAAGGGCTGGTGTACAGTGCGTCTTCCGAAGGCAGGATAATGCCTCTAGGGGGCACGCACGAAATGAGCTTCTCGGAAGTGATGAAGGAAAACCGGAAGGGGATACAGTACAAGAATACCATCGCAAATAAGGCAGGGCAGGTCCCGTTCCTGTCAGATTCGAAGAATGTGCTTTCTGTGATACCCATAACGAATTCCGAGATAACTAAGGTCACGGAGTCCACAAAGTCATTACTAGTGGATATAACTGGCACAGATATGAAAACCGTGATCGATACGGCCAACATATTCGCATGTTCATTCATTGACATGGGCGCAGAAGTATACCAATGCGAGATAGATTACGGCAAGGAGCAGGTGCTGACCCCCAGCCCAGAATATAGGGAGCTCAGGCTGCGACTCTACAAGATAGAAGCTACGCTAGGCATAAACATAGACAACGCCTCAGCAATAGAACTTGGAGAGATGATGGGATACCCAGGCGCGCAATACGGCAATTCTGTGCTGTTCTACATTCCCCCATACAGGATAGACGTGCTGAACGAGCAGGACATCATAGAGGACATAGCGATAGCATATGGATACAACAACATAGTTCCGGAGCCAATATTCCACCCTATAGCGCCCAGCTATCCTAGCCAGATAACAAAGCTAAGGGATTTCGTAGCCAATACCGCGCTCGGCCACGGCTTTATAGAGGAAATCAACCAGATCCTGACCAACGAGGAGACGAACTTCACAAGCATGGGTATAAGCAAGTTCGACAAGGACAAGATAATAAGGATAGCTTATTCGAAGACCGAAAACGCGACCATGCTGCGCACGGCTGTGCTGCCCTCATTGATGAAATCCTTGGGCATATCGACCAGCGAGCCGCTGCCACAGAAGGTGTTCGAGGTAGGGGAAACGTTCTCCATCAATTCCGGCAAGGTTCTCGAGAGCATATCGCTAGCCATGGCGACAGAGCATTCAAAGGCAACATTTGCGGAGATAAAAAGCGTAGCGGAAAGCATGATGAGCTCCCTTGGCATGGAGTACGAAATAAAAGAGGGTAAGAACCCAAGCTTCATAGAAGGCAGGTGTGCAGCCATAGATGTCGGAGGTGAGACTATAGGCTTTTTCGGAGAGATACACCCTTCGGTGCTCAATAATTTCAAGATCGAAGAACCAGTGGCCGCGCTGGAGCTAATCCTGATAAAGGGCATAAAATACTAACTAAGGCGGAGAAGACGCATAAAAGAAAAAGCCTATCGCGTCATTGCGAAGGCTTGGCGTAAACCTCTGGGTGCTTCTCCTCATAGCTCTTCTGGTACTTCTTGAAGTCCAGCCATTTCTTCTTCTCGTACTCCTTCGACTTCTCCTCCCACTTCGGCTTCATCTTCCTCCACTGTTCCAGTGTATAGCCGTATGGAGGGTGCTCGCGTATGACCTTCGGATGGAAGGCGTACGAATAGAACTCCTTGTAGTAATCGTAATCCCTCTCCGCAATCGCGTTCCTGTCAATGTTTATCCCCTCCTTAGAGAGGAACGTTATAAGGTCGTCGAGGCTCATTTTCTCCCTTATATTGTCAGCGCCTGTAGGGTTGTATATGACAGTTATCCTGCCCTTTTGGAACTCGACATATGCCTTTATCACGGGTTCTAGAAGCAGGAGCCTGTATTGGAGCCTTGCGGCGTGCTCTTGGTCTACCATGTCTGATTTGCTGACATTGGAGAATACTACTTGCTTTATCATCTTGTATGGCAGCCTGAATTTCTTCCCCTCCTCGACTATCCAGTTCTTAGAATCGTCTATGTTCTGCTTCGACTGCTGCTCCAAGTCTTGCTTGTAACGCGGAGCGTTCGAAGCGGATTCATCTCTTGTGTCCATGTTTGCACCCGATTAATTTATGCTCCAACTACCTGTTCTATGGTTTCGGCTAGCTTCTCGTTGGCGAAGTTAGCAACATGCTTTCCGCCATTGACTGGCAGTGCGAAGTAATCTATCATCCTGCCGTAGGTCCTCTTGTAGGCCTCTGTCGAAGAAAGCTTCTTGACATCCCTAACGTACTTGTCCGAGGAGTAATTCCAGTTGTGGTGGTTCTTCTCCCATTCGGTAGCGGGTATGCTGTACTGTCTCTGTATCTTGTCCCTGTATATCTCAGGGAACACGTTGAACGTGCAGAACGGAAGCACCTCGCCGTCAGGCTGCGCATAGTGTATGTCGCACTTCTCAACCCTGTGTATGTCGTATGTATACTCGTCCTGGAAGTGCATCATGCCAAGGAACACAGACTTCATCTGGAACTGTCCTACCGAAGCAAAGTCATGTTTCATAAGCACAGACATCAGAAGCTTCGAAAAGTTGACTGACTTAGGCTGGTACTTCTTGTCTATAAACTTCCTTAACCCGACAAGCGACTTCAGAGCCATAATCCTCTTCTCTATCTTGCTCTTGCCGTCCATCTCGTTCACTGTGTTCTGAATGTGCTCCATCAGCCCCTCAAGGTCTACGAACCTCGATATGGGTATTATCTTGTTGTCGGTGTCGAGGAACAGGTATGTGCCTGCGCCACATGCGAAGTGTATCGAAAGGTCGTACTTGTATTCTCCTGAAAGCGCTTCTATGAACTTGCTTATCCCCCCTATGTATGGCACCGAAGCCCAGTCATCCTTCGCTATAACTCCATTTGTTTGCTCCTCTATAAGCTTTATGGCTCCAGGTATTGATATGCGCTGCTTCTCCCTCATCCTTGTTGGCATCCTCCCTACAAGCGAAACCGGCTGGAAGTTCACCGCCCGTACTATATCTATATTGTTGAGCGCGAAGTTTATCATCGCACCAAGCTCATGCTCGTTTATTGTCCTTATTACTGTAGGCACCAGCACGACGCTTATGCCTGACTTCCTGCACGCATCAAGAGTAGAAGGTATCTCCCAGTGGTTCTTGGGGTTGGCCCTTGCGCTCACTCCGTCGTAGCTCATGTAGAGCGTGCTTACGCCAGCATGCCTGAGCTTCACCGCAAGCTCCGGGTTGTTGCCTATGTTTATGCCTGTCGTGTTGAGCTGAATCTGATCGAAGCCATCCTCCTTGGCCTTCTCTATTATCTCAACTATCCTCGGGTGCAGCGTAGGCTCGCCCCCAGTTATCTGCAGGGCGTTTGCCGGTATGGGCTTCTGCCCTCTGAGGTTCTTGAACAGCTTATCTAGCTCGTCAAGGCTAGGCTCGTATATTGCCTCGCCCTCCTTTGCGTAGAAGAAGCAGTACCAGCAGCTAAGGTGGCACCTGTTCGTAACTACCACATTGGCAAGCCCTGTGTGCGATTTGTGCCTCTCGCACATTGCGCAGTCGAACGGACAGTTAGCGCCCTTTGTAGGGGTTATGACATTAGGGTTGTCGAATCCCCTTCCGAAATAATTGTAGCGCCTCATCTTCATGTACATGTCATAATCTTCCCAATATTTCTCTATTGTCCACTTGTGCTCTGGGCAGTACTTCCTTATCATCACATTGTCCCCGTCCTTGTATATAGTGCCCTTTATTATTAGCTTGCACTCGGGGCAAACCGTCATAGTTTCCTCTATGACTGGCATTTTCTCTATTTCCTCCATTGTCCTGTGGTACACCGCCAAGTGGTCCTCCTTGTTAGCCACTACTTGGCTCTGCACCTGCCCGGCCTTAGAAGCTACATCTATGTGTGTTGCGTCTGCATTGCCGGTAGTCTCTGCGTTATTGCCATTCATAAATTCACCATACCTTGTTGGAAAGTGATTTAGAAAGTATTTAAAGTGTTTCGGCGCAGAATTTTACATTTCTTCAAAAAATGCACCTGCCCAAGCCTATAAACACTCATTCATTAGCGTAAAAAGAGCGCGGCCAAAAGGCCGCGCATAAGGTTGGGGTTTTCAAAAAGACAGCATTATTTCCTGTACTTGTAGTAGG
>JBMFWP010000011.1:0-2915 GCA_049965155.1 Candidatus Micrarchaeia archaeon
GACGTGCAATAGGTGCGGGCATGTGCAGAAGATATCCCTATCGCAGCGGACATTCATCTGCGAGGCATGCGGGTATAGGAATAACAGGGATATAAACGCATCGCAAAACACATTAGATAAGGCCTTGGGCTCTATCAAACCTACCGAAGGGCATTCGGGAAGTCAAGCCTGTGGAGACAATGTAAGGCCTTCCGCAAGAAAGGCAGTTGCCGAGGAAGCAGGAACTATACGGGTGGCATCATGACAATTGCTCATAACCACCCTGGAAGCCCACGGCTTCAGCCGTGGGAGGATGTCACGAATAGTCTATGCGCCCCTTTGGTTCTATAACCTTATTCTTGACCAAGTTTTCGTACTGTGTGCTGTATGTATTGTCAAATTTCCTGTAGTCTATGCTACCTATGAGCACCTGCCTAACCACTATGTACCTAGCCTTTATGCCGCCCAATATGCTGACAAGTGAATTGCCCGTGTCTTCCATCTCCCCTTCGCGATATACTGGCATGATATACATTATGCCATCAGGGGTCTCGAAGTCACATATGTATGAGAACCTGTTTGTGAAGGCGCTCTGCTCATTGACTATATACTTCCTGTGTGTGTCCCTGGTCTGCATGAACATCTTCTTGTTTATTATGTCTAATAGGATTATGCCAACGTATTTGAGATTAGGGTTTGCGATGGATATTGTAGGGCGCAATATTGCAGGGTTGTCGCCAGATGTGAGCTTGCCGTAGGCATTTTTGGCGCTGCCTAAGGGCAGCACATATTTCTTGTCTATATCTGAGAAGCTAGCTGTGCTATCTGCATTTAACTCCTTGAGCACAGCGTATTCTCGGTATAGAAGGTCGTGCGCAGAGGGCCTTGGGTTGTGTCTTGACCTTGCCCACACCTTCTCCTTGAGCACGTCGAAGAACCTGTCCCTGAAAGGCACGAAGCCGTAGCTTTGGTCTACTGGTGTCACTGTCCATATAGCCGATACGTCAACAAACGCATCGTGCCTGCGTATCCTGTCGAGCAGTATGTTCAGCGTGTAGTTGTTCTCGGCCACGCAGTACATCATGAGGTCATAATCGCCTTTCGTAAGCATAGCTAGCTGCACCATACCCTCTGCATCGAGCGCAGCCCTAATGCTATCCGGACTAGGCTCAGGATCGATGAACTTAACAAATATGAAGTAAGTCGAAAAGCTTATTGCGGTCGAGTTGATATCTATTGTATAATGTATTCCCAACGAAGCCTCCATCTTCTTCAGCCTGTAAGGCACGCTCTGGCTCCTCATTCCGGCTATCTTGCCTATTGAACTATAAGAAAGCCTTGCATTCATGCTCAGCGCCATGAGCATCTTGGTATCTTCCTGGCTTAGATGCGGCTGCATTTCTGCAGTTGATGCCTGCTTGCCGCTGCCCCTAATCGCTGCTTCTAATGTGTCTATGCGTTTGAGGTATATGCGCTCGAGCTCCAATTGGCTGGTAGACCTGTGCCTCGCAGGCACGATGACGCCATCGTCCGTTATCCAGCCGAGGTAGTTGGTTTTCTTCCTCGACCTGCCCATGTTTGGGTCGTACTTGCTTGTAGCCTCAAAAATGCAGAACCGCTTATTAAGGTACTTGAGCTCTATATGGGCGCCATAAGCGAGCTTCAGCGATTCAAAAGCGGTTTTTATTTTTTCAGGGGGTTGCATTGATGTCACGCCAATTGCATAATGAATGCAATACCATATATTTAAACATGCGCATCAACTTCGTACTTTATTATTGATCTGCACATAAGTATTTTATTATTATAAAACGATGGGTATATAAAGCAGTAAGTTGATAATAATATAGTATTTATGCTAATGAATTGTGAATAAGATTAATAACTTTATTCAATAAATATGATTGCATTTATATAGAAGGTTATTCATAATAATTAATGGCTTTCGGGCGATGTGGATGAACGCTGATGTAAAAACAGAAAAATATGCTCATGCCTATCCTTACGGATCTGACATGCCTACTTTTTCTTTCCCACCCAAATTTGCATTTATGCGTTTCCTCGTAAACCCGAAATCTATGGTGCGTGCTGGCTTAACGGCACGCACCGCCACCACCCTTTAAATGGCGATATGATGAGCATATTTAAAAGAGAACCAAGCAACATCGCAATTGATAATGAAGATAATAGGGAGGTAAACCTTGTTATGACCGGAGAGAATTCATGGAAGGTTGTATATGCTGATAGGAAAATAGGAGCGCAGGGCCAAAAGACAGCAACCCGTAGTGCCGCTGTGGAGAACGGCGTTAGCCTGTATAAGATATATTTTAATAGATGATTGATATGGCAAACCTAAGAGATGCTTCTAAGTATCATAGAACCATAAACAGCAATAGGATGTACAAATTTGTAATTAGTAGCCCTAAAGAATCGACTGATCCAGAGACCCTTGCAGAGTATTTAATACATATTGATGCGGTAGCTGAAGTAGATGTTTCAGATTCTGATGATGACAAGGGCCTGCTCATAAAAACAAGGTTCCTGCCTGGAAGAGCGCCGTTGAATGTATATAGCTACATGAGCAACAGAATAAGCAGGAAGTATGGAAGGATAGAGAACGCAAACACAAGATAACGCTTTTTTTGAAAAAGGTTTCCCACCCTTATGCATGGCCTTTGGCCATGCAGTTGTTCTACCTATAGTGCAAGCCATGCAATATTATTATTAGGTTCTTGAGAGTATGCTAGTAGTGCTATGAAACGGCGAAAGATATGCGATTCGTTGATATCCTATCTGGGATTAGGCAAAAGGCACTTGATTTGAGGGAGGCAAAGTTCTATTCAGAGATTGATGCGGCAAAGCAGGCATTCAAGGGTTTCGCTAGGAAGTTCTCCTTTGAGTATGATGCAGGTTATGCGCACTATTTCTCGGTTTTG
>JBMFWP010000011.1:3015-25803 GCA_049965155.1 Candidatus Micrarchaeia archaeon
GAGCTGCTTGTCTTGAACTATGTCTGGCACAATCGTGAAGTGCTTTTTCGCACCCTTTCCATCTACCCTTAAGAAGGACGACAGCACTATAAAGTGCATGTCTTCGCGTTTTTGATCGTCTTCGATGCTTGATACCCTACAAAGCGCTACAGAATCGCCGCTGTATGATATTTCAGTCTTTTCGGTTTCTACCCCTAATACCTTGAACTCCCTGCCTTCATATGAGAAGCGTAGTCCGCCATCCCCATAATACGGCAAGACTTCTTTCCACACCGTTTTCTTGTAATGCATATTCTCACCCATAGTTATAGGGGCAAGCATGCATTGCCCTACATATGCATTATGCTAATAATTTAGCTTTTCCGTGCGGAACGTATAATAGGGTAAACAGAGCGCTTCGTTGCTGCAATCATACGCTCCGTTTTGTGGCATAGCCATGGATTCAGGTGTTATGTTCTTCAGCTTAGATTCTGTAGGGGATGCTGAGAGGTGCTTGAATGGCTCTGCATCTTGGCCCACCAGTTCGTCTGCATCATTCTGTGCCAGTTGCGGTGCGTGGAGCTCATTGAACAGGTTTAGCGCTATGAGACTAATGACGTTCGTGTTGCTTGCTGTATCTAATCGCCTTGCTCCTTGCTGTTCTTTCCGGATCGCTTCAGTTTTGAAAGCTTGTACAGGGCTCTATCGTATATGTAAAAGGCGATGGCGCCGGAAACTAGTGTGGACGATAGTATTATTATAGGGTCCAAATATGGTGCTGGGCTAATCTGGCTATGCAAATTCATCTCGTAGAGCGCTTTCCCTGCTACAGGAAAACCTACAGCAATATCAGCTGCAGTAAGATCTGCAGTAAGCATCAATCGATTTGGCTTGCTAGAGAGTATATAGTGGTACATCTCTGAAACTGCCGAAGTCAGCTGCTTCCAAGCATTGCCATCACTACCTTGGGGCCTTTGCTTGCCTTTGGTTTCCATATTTATGCTGATGTTTTTCAGATATATATACTGTGCCAGTATGGGCAAATGCTTCCGTTCCGCAACACCTTGCTGCAGCTATACTGTACAGCAGCTCATCTTGCTGACATCACTGTAGAATGATATTGAAGCTAGCTTGAGCGCTTCGTTGAGCGTCGGAAATGGATGTATGGTATCTATTATATTGTCTATTGTAAGGCCAAACTTTACTGCAAGCGTTGCTTCGGAGATCATATCTGAGGCGTTTCTTGCAAGTATGCTCACCCCAAGTATTTTGTGGGTTTTGTAGTCAATTACTATTTTTACAAGCCCCCTATCATCGCCTATTATGCTGGCTTTAGGAACGCTCGACATTAGTAGCACGCCGCAGCTGCACTTTATTCCAAACCCATTAGCTTCAACATCGGTTAGCCCGACCATCGCAGCTTCAGGCATAGTGAAAACAACATTAGGCACTTCGTGCAAGTTTATTGCAAGTTTGGCGTTTGTGAATGCGTTCTGCGTGGCTAGGTTGCCCTCCTTTGCCGCAAGGGTCTCTAGCATTGGGTTGCCTGTCACGTCTCCTGCTGCGTAAATGCCCGCCTTATTGGTCATCATGTATTTGTCTATTTCTATGAAGCCAGATTTGTCTGTCTTTATGTCTCGGGCATTCAGATTCAGGCGGTCCGTGTTCGGTGCCCTCCCAGTAGCAAATAATATTTGTTCTGAATACGCACGCGACGCCTTGCCATTTACTGAAAACTCTACATATTTTTTGCCACCTTCTTCGCCAATCTTTGTCGTCTCTGCTCCAGTGATAATGCTGATTCCAGAAGACTTTAAGTAGTATGATAGCAATGATGAGACTTCAGGCTCCCACTCTGGCAGTATAGTGTTGCTGCGCTGCAGGACTGTGACCTTTGAGCCTAATGAGGAAAATATCTGGGCGAACTCAAGCCCCATTGCCCTGCCACCTACTATTGTAATGGATTCAGGTAGCTTGGTGAGCGACAGCGCTTCTTCGTTGGTCAAATATGCAGTAGTACCGACACCATCTATTTTTGGTATGCTCGCTTTTGCACCTGTTGCTATCAGTATTTTTTCTGCTGCAATCTCCCTTTTGCCAGCGGATATGGTGCCATTTTCATTAAATGACGCAAAACCATCTATGAAGCTGACATTCTCAAGCCCTTTAAGCACGTCTTCGTACTTGCTTGCCCGCATGCCAGATATTAGTTGGTCCTTATCGCGCATCAGCTCTTTGAAGGTTATTTTTGGTTTGCCTATCTCCACGCCGCCGAATTTGCGTACGCTGCCGTCGATTGCATATTCGCCCGCGGATATGAGCCTTTTGCTTGGAACACAGCCAACATTCACACATGTGCCGCCAATCAGTGCACCAGGAGTTGCATTCTTGCCTATCATGACGGTTTTTATGCCTAATTCGTTGGCCTTTATTGCCGCAGCGAATGCCGCTGCACCTTGTCCGAGTATTGCATATTTGAATTCTTCCATTTTATCACTTAGTATATCGATTTGACCTGCCACGCTTTGCTATTATGCCGCAGGTATGCAGATGCTCTTCATATCTGCCCATATGTGAAACCACGCCTTCGACCATCCGTGCTGCGGCAGGCTCTATAGAGTATGTGTGCTCTTTGCCTACTTTCTTAACATTAACAAAACCACAGTTGGTCAAGCATTTCATATGGTGGGATACATTGCTTTGCTCTAGGGCGGTCAGTTTGGCTATTGAACTAACATTTAGGGGCTTTTTAAGCAATAACAAAAGTATATTGAACCTGTTAATGTCTCCAAATGCGTCAAAGAAAAGTCTTACAGTCTGGTTTTCCATATTCATGCCCCTCTTATCGCTGCTTCGAGTTGGTTAAGGGTTGCTGACGGCTCACCGTTTACATACAGTACCTTACCAGAAGGCGATATTAAGTAGTATATATCCAGGTACCCTTTTGGATCGTACGTTTTGGTTAGGTTATATCCAGAGTAGCCAGCAGTTATATATTTGGAGCTCTGGCCTGCGTATGTATTTACAAATTGGTTTATTGTTGGGCCAGCGTAGCCAAAATCCTTGTACGCCTCTATTTCCAGCACACTTACATTCCTCAAGTTGAAAAAGGCAATATTTTTACCTAGTGCCTGCGTGCCTTCCGCACATGTCGAGCACCATGTGGTTACCAGATATAGAAGCACTTCTTTGCCAGAGTATGCACTTAGGTTTGTATCTGTGCCGTTTTGCAAATAGAATCCCTTGTTAGGCGCGCTGCTTCCTATAGGTATAGAAGATGCATTTGACGGTCTGCCGAAAACCTGTATGAGTATGAATATTGCTGCCATAATTGCTATTGTTACCCATACATAGTGCACTTTTTTCATAATTATCAGCCCTGCAATTGATCATTTAGCTTTGCATGAACACAACTTGATTGAAGATTTATATATTGCTATAAGCAGGAGAATTCCGGATAACAGTAGTAAAAGAGGCTCGTAAGTAGCTATAGGGCCTTGTATTACGCCAGTAGTGCCTATTACAGTAGATATTGATACACCCGACAATGCAAGCAATGATGGTACCAATGCAGTGCAGCATACGCTGCTCGGCAATACTGCCGCTAAGAATGACCCTATGGAAAGCTTTGTAGAAGTATTGACGCCCTGCCTAATTCCATATATGTTCATCACAATAACAATGGAAAACAGAGTTGATAACAAAAATGACACTATAATGACTGCCACACTTAGACCAAATATAATAAAACCAGGGATTAAGGCTATGCTTGAATATGAAAGCAAGTATGCATACAGCACAAACATCAGCGAGGTCGTTATTGCAAATATTATGACGTTGCGCTTTTCGCTGAATACCGCCCTCAATGAATTAACCATATCGCCTATTCTGAAATACATATGAATCTATATTCATATATATATATTAACTTTATTAAATATTCTGTTAAATATTGGAGAGCATGCTGCTTCAAATAGTGCGGCAAGCACGCAATGCATGATATTATACACATTATAAAATACGTATACCAATACATATTCTGGGTTTTATTTTGAGCATCAGGTCTAGGCATATTGTGTATTTTATAGTATTAAGTACATTAGCGTTCAGCGTTGGCGGTGTGTTAGCTTACATCGGCGTTAAAAGTATGCCGTTTTATTCATTCATAATGTTATACAGCATAGGCATGCTCTTTGGAGTATTTGCAATGGCAATTCCTCTAAAGATGCGTTTCGGATGGAACAGAAAACGCTACGCTTTTGCATTAGCTTCAGGATTGATAATCACAATATACTTATATGCCCTGTTTTTCTCGTATAAGTACTACAAGCTGGCGGGCATATACCCGTTGTTGTCCATATCTGTGCTGGTCTTCTTCGGGTTTGATGTGATCCTGTATAAAAGGCACATACCACGCAAAATGGTGTACTTCATTCTCGCAGGAACACTATTAGTAGCTCTTGGGTCTTTCATCGCCGGAAGCACAGGATTTTCATTCAACATTGCTTTGCTACCTTTCATCGCAATTTTTGCAATTGGAGGCGGTGCAGTAGACTATTTGTACTTTTACAAGATAGATAAGTATAGTATAGGATCAAAAACACTTACTTTCGCGATTATTTTCCTAGTACTTGGGATTTTGTATACTGCAGCAAAAGGGTTTAGATTATATGTACCGCCTGTTGCTGCGCTCATTGTAATTATAGCTGGCTTCATTAACATATGTGCATTGATTTTCTCGCTTCATGCAATGAAACTTTACAAATCGAAAAACATAGCGGGAGGAGTGGCAGAACGCAATTTCATAAACAATTTTACATATCTCGATACGGTTTTTGTGCTTATAGGAAGCGTAATAATAGGCAGTTTCACATACCAAGAAGTATTTGGGGGTGTGATAATATTTATAGGGGTATTAGTTATAGAAAGGGCAAAATCATTGCACAAAGAGCGCCGATTGGCTTGACTAACTAAATTTATTTCTCTCTCCAATGATTGAGCCTTTTTGCTATGTATGCATATACTGCTATTTCCACTAGCAGCACAACCATAGCATAGTAATGGAAGGGCTGCAGCTTGAAAGCTGCCTGCGCCAGCATAGATGCAGGAGTGACTGGAGAGAGCATGAACAAGTATCGCACATGCGTAGATATATATAGCTTATTATTAGGTATCTAGGTAGTTGCTTGCATTTTATGAAAGGCAGTGCGTTTCTCTGTACCGCACCTGTTGCATTTGTATACTGCAGCACGTTCTTTGCCTAAGACCCTAACAGTACAGGTGATGCCAGGTATCAGCATCGTATGGCATCCCTTACATATTGTGCCAAATCTTTTGTCTTTACCCCTTATCTTATAGTGCCTCCTTATTTGCATGGCTAGGCTTATGTATTTCTTTACTAGAGCCTCGTCGACGCCTTTTGGCGCCTGCCCTTTGTAAAAACTTTCAGCGATATCTAACAATATGCCTATGCGTTCCTCCGCTATGCGTTTAACAGTGCCTTTGTCGTTGCCCATAGGGATTACTTGCGATTATTTGACGCCCAAACGAGAGAGTACTTCCAATATGGCAGAGTCCATATTGTTTGAGTCGCGTATTGTCGATATGTTGTCGCTTATCATATATGCATCTTGTACCGGTATGCCGTGGAACAGCAGCACGAGGCGTTTCGCTTCCTCATCGTCAGGCGTTGCCACCTTTATCCCTTTTACAATATTAGCCCTTGCAAGCACTTTGACTGAATTGCCTATAGCACACACCTGCTTTTTAGAAGCGCTGAATTTGAGCACAAGGTCGAGAAGGGGCCTGAAATCGTAGAGCTTATACGAGTCTATGCCTTTGCCATCTGCTATTATGAGCCCGTCATAATCTTCGGTGCTCACCGAATTGGTGTTGACATCTGGCATGCATACCGCGCCATGATATCCCCGGCACTCTTTTTTTGAATAGCTACTTATTGCGTACTTGACTCTCCATTTGCTGAGTATGAGCTTTAGCTTTTCCAGCGTCTCGTCCTTGTAATCATTTGGGGCTATGAATATGAGGATCTTCATTCTATCAGATAATATCTCCATTGAAAACTATTTATGAATTCTTATTATGGCCACTGCAGGGACATAAACAGCTTATAGCTTTGAGGAGACTCTGAGTGATGCTTCCCTGATATGCTGCGACACCTTAGCGGATACTTCACTGCTGCAGGAGAAGAGTATACCGACGCCGTAATATGTGGTATTTATGTCGTCTATGGCTATCTGTACATCTTTTGCGTTCTTTGCTATATATCTGCCGCTTGAAAAAGCTGATTTGGCAGCTTTTTTGAACTTCTGGAAGTCTTTTTTGATATCGAGCTCGACGCGGACCTGCATTGAATTCCTTACTGCCATGTTTTTGTTGAATATGAGCGCCTGTATCACGATGCTGTTAGGCACAAACACGGGCATGCCGGTTTTCTCGATTATTGTTGTGTATATGACGCCTATCTTATCAATTTTGCCAGTAATGCCGGGATATATATTGCCATGTGGATAAGTCTGCGCTATGAGGCCGTACTGCCACGTGGACAGCTCTATTTCGTCTCCAGAATGAAACGGCTTCGCATACAGGAGCATCATCCCAGCGAACAGGTTGCCGAGTGTGTTCTGCGCAGCGAGCCCTACGACTATGCCCAAAAAACCTGCGCCGACGAGTATGCCGGTTATGTTTACCTTAAGCATATCCAGAATAACTATTACAAGCACTGCATAGGCTAGCATCTTGAATACTCCAGATAGCGCTTTGTAGTCCTTTTCGGCATTCCTAGTCATGCCGTAGCTCTCTATAGATAGTGATACTATATATCAACGCTATGCCCACAACAGCGGCGAACACTGCGTAGAGAAATGGGTCATATCGCAGAAGTGACGCAGGCCAGTAGTATTTGAGTATGAAAAATAACACTACCACAACAACAAATATGGCTATCCATGTCCTTTTGGCGCTACTCTTCCTCGCTTTCTGCAATCGGCACCTACCCTATGGTTATATTCAGCTCTCCATGTATGGAGCTAGGTAGTACGCCACTTGCGCATCCCCTATCCTGTAGTCTATCTTTATGGGCTCTTCAGTCTTCATAGATAGTGATATGTTGGAGCTTGCAGGGCATGGGCCTATTATCTTGCCCAGGTATTCGAGGTTGAATGTGGCCGAAGACCCATCTGTCACTTCGAGCTTCTTTATGAACTCTGCGTTGTTAAGGTGCTCTTCCTCCAGCTCCGCGGCGTCGCCCTTCGCAACGACCTTGAATGAGCCCTTGTCAGTCTTGAAACTGATGTATGAAGACAGCAGGTTCGCATCCTTTATTATCTCTTTGAGCGAATCGCTTTTAACTTCGACTATAGAGTCAAATTCGACTTTCGGCTCCTTGTCGGCATCCTTCCTGACATCTATGAGCGGCAGCTTGTATCTCCTGCGTGTGTTTTCTCCGATAAACTCAAGAGCTAGCTTGTTGCTGTCATCTTTCATAACTAACTGCTCGCCATTTCTCGAGCTGTTTAGTATCTTGTTCAGGTTATCCATGTTTATGCCTATGTTCGACTGCTTGTCGACGTTGTATTTCGAGAAGGCTTTGTTAGGTATGAAGAAGGATATCATGCTGATGCCTGATGGATCCATTGCCTTAAGCGATATTCCCTCTTTTGCAATGTTAAAAGTGCCTTCTTCTATGAGGCTGTCTATAGCATCGACACAGTTCTTCCAGTATTTTGCATCATCTATTTTTATCTCAAACATTTACTCTACCCCTTGACTGAATAGTATCTTTATCTATTGCTGCAAATCAATATAAAAGTTCTTATGGTTTCGCCGTATATCAGTCATATGCGGCACTAAGATACAGAAATACTTAAATATTACCTGATACGCGTTTACTATGCTACCATTCATCGGTGCTTTCTTGGCAGTTGCTATAACCAATAGTAAGGGCGAAGCGCTAAAGGGCTTAGCGGATGTGCTCAGCGTGGAGAGAGTAGATTACGCCAATGCTTTAGACTTGTTCGTGATGGTACCTAAAAGGGTATTGCAGATGCATAAGTGCAATTTTGATTCGACAATTGACACATATGAGAAGCAGCTGGCATACCTATTGCCAAAAAGGCCGAGCACAGAAATGCTCGCAATTGTTTCTAAGTATGCTAACTCGATAAAGGGCATAGTAAAAGGAAATCTTGATAGGATGTGGCTCCCTGACAACACAGCTGATTTGCCCAGGGTATATGAGGCATATAAGCGCTTTACAAGCCTAGTGTATGATGATTTGTGTAAAAAGACAGACGAATTGATAACCGACTTGCAGCGTCCGGTGATGCTAAGGCAGGACCGATAGAAAGGCTTAAATATCAAAAAAACTAAAATAGAGTATTGTTACTATACTGTTTCAGAGGCCTTATTATGGAGAAAAAAACTAAAAATAAACGTTTCCTTAGAAGTGGCAAGAGAGCGACAAAGGGTATGGTGAAAGGAGGCAAAAAGAGCGCTATTGCCAAGATAACAAAACATGCGCAACACAGACCTAAGATGGTTAAAACTAATAGTAGGAAGGCACAGCCAAGGCATAGCGCAGTTAAGAAAGTGCAGCAGATAAAGCCGAAAACTGTGCAGAAGAATGCAGAAAAACTGGTGCAGAAGAGGGAAGAAAGAGTAAATAAGTACATCCCGTCGCCAAAAGAGACAAAAGAAGCCCTGAACATACTATTTGCGAACGATTTTGCAGTCGACTATCTAAAGAAGAATGTTAACAAGAGCGCCTTAGACGTGCTTTCGTTGCTACAATCTCCAAATACCGACGAAGCGATAGCGATGCAGTTGGGCATGAAGGTCAACTCAGTAAGGAGGGTACTGAATATAATGCAGGGGTACGGCATAACCAATTATTATGTAGCTAAGAACACCAACGGGTGGCTTTCTTTTGCATGGTATATAAACACAAGCAAGATAAGCTCCTTCTTCGATTATATAAAATCGATGAAAGGCGACGAATACTCAGTAATAAAGGAGGACTGCAACGACTATTTTGTATGTAAGAAGTGCTATAAAGACGATAGCATAATATTCACTTTTGATGCTGCGTACGAAGCCGGCTTTAAATGTGGTTCTTGTGGAGAGAAGTTTGATATGATAAGCAAGGAAGAGGCTATGGAGCTGATCAACCAAGACAGGCAGAAGCAGGAAGCAGCACTCCTAAGCTTGAGGTCAGCTGCAGAGAGCCAATCCATAAATATGGCATTGCCACAGCCACAGCAGAAAAAGCCATTCAAATAAGGGCATTTAAATATTTTGCCTTTATATTATACGTTAGCGTTTTTTTTAACAATTATAGCGAGGTAGGGTAGTCTGGAGTGCCCGCCGGGCTCATAACCCGGAGACCGGTGGTTCAAATCCATCCCTCGCTATCACTGAACACAGACCCCACAGTTCCACTATTCGAGCTTTTATATTTATATATAACAAATAATAAAAAGGACGTAAAACAATATCTAACGTAAAAAAGCTAAAAGCCGGTTTTCCAATTATTACCGGAACTGTGGGGTGCTGACACGGAATCTGAAAATTTCTTCGATGTTGTATGGCAGATATGGCAGAAAGAAAAGGTTTCAAATGAGCTCCAAGAAGTACCTAAGGAATTCTACGAAGAGAGTATGTCTTTCATAGCAAAAATAAAGACCAACGACGAGCAATCCAATACAACCAAAGAAAACACAATAAAAATACTGCATAACATATATGAGCTGCGGAAAAAGAAAGTACTGCTTTACATCGCATACAAGAAGCAGCTCCCGCAATCAATACCTAAGCTTGATATGGGACTGTACAACCAGATATTTGAAGTTTACAGCAAAGCCAAGCTTGAGTTTGATTTGGAGAGAAACAATTTTATAGTGTTGCAGCACATACCTAAAATAATACTTCCTTCAGGGGCGCAGATAGGCCCGCTTGAAAAAGATGATACCGTATTAATAAATGATGAGGAAGATAAGAAGTTCCTGCTCAACAATAACATTTGTAAGAATATTTGAAGGGATATCTATGAAAATCGGAAAAGAAATCACAACATTCTGCCCAAAATGCAACAAGCACACTATTCATACTGTAAAGCTGTATTCTAAATCACCTGGGTTCGGCATAGGGCTTAACGTTGGTAACAGAAGGGCACTGAGGAAGAGGCTGGGATACCACGGCAAGGTAAAGGGGCAGGCAACATCATACAAGAACTCAAAAAGGCAGAAGGCTATGCTCAAGTGCAAGGAATGCGGCTACACTATAGAAAGGGTGCTAGGCACAAGGACGAAGAAGAAGCTTGAGATAGCAACTGCGCAAGTGTGAAGATGGAACACAAACAATATCCACCACCAAACAGCCTCGCGTTGGCAAAGATAGAGAAAATAATGCAGTTCGGCGCGTATTGCAAGCTTATAGAGTATAACAACACCGACGCATATCTCCCCATACGCGAAGTGTCATCCGGCTGGATAAAGAACATACACGAATTCATACATGAAGGGCAGACGGTAGTATGTAAGATAATCTACATAGACAGGGAGAAGGGCACAATAGACATATCGCTTAAGAAGGTAACGAGCAAAGAGTCGAAAGACAAGATGGGCGCGTTTAACCTTGACAATCGCCTAAAAGCGCTATGTCAAAGGGCGTTCAAGGAGGTAAAGCTCCCCGTGCCGCAGCGCAACGAGATAAACGATTACATAATGCTGCAGTTCAAGAGCTATACTAATTTCGTAAAGGCTTTGGGTGAAGAAAGCGAATCAAAAGGCTCCGCAGAGGAAATCAAGGTCCCGAAGAGGTTCAAGGAGGCGGTCCTTAGGATAATAGAGGCAAGCAGGCAGAACAAGAAATTCATAGTGGCGTACGACCTGTCAATGTCAACGCAAGACACCATGAACGGCATTGACAACCTGAAAGACGTGCTCCATAATATAAGCGCGGCAGGGGTTGAAGTGAGCTATATCAGCGCGCCGAAGTACAAGCTCATGGCTGAAGGGACTGATTACATAGACGCGGAAGAAAAGATAAAAAATGCGGTAAATGTGATCAAAAGCAAGCTAAAGGCAGGCAGCTTCGATATTGAAAAGGAAAAACTTAAGAAAGAGAAAGAAGACATAATGAATAGGCTATAGCTAACGCTTACGGTGTTAATGTTGTCAGACCTCATGAATGAAACAATAATATTGAAGAAAAGGGATGTGAAAGTCCACAACCCTATACTTATAGTAGGCCTTCCTGGTATAGGCAGCGTAGGCAAGATCGTTGCCGAGCATCTGAAGAGCGAATTCAAGGCTACGAGGATAGCAACGCTCTACTCGCCACATTTTCCACACCAGGTCGTCATGACGAAGAGCGGCGGCATACGCCTCGTTAGCAACAAGTTCTATCTTATAAAGCACAAGCCGAATGACATAGTGGTGCTTACTGGGGATTTTCAAGCCCTCTCCCCTGAGGGCCAATACGAGGTCAACGCAAAGATAGTGAAGTTCTTCAAGAACACGCTCAACGGCAAGTTCATATACACGCTCGGCGGCTATGTATCCGGAGAGAGCAACATATCAAAGCCAAGAGTATTTGGAAACGCTACTGGAAAGGATGTGGTAAAAGAATTCAAGGGCAAGAAGATAATATTTGGCAAATCGAGGGGCACAATATACGGCTCAGCCGGCATGCTTCTCGCATTTGCGAAGATGTACGGGCTGCATGGCCTCTGTGTGATGGGTGAGGCGAGCTTCATGGACTTCGACGCTTCTGCAGCCAAGGTCGTCATGGAGGTGATGGCGGAAACATTGAAGCTCAAGATAAACATGAAGAATCTGGACGACATGATAAAGAGCGCCGCAAACGCAGTAAAGACTGTGGAGGACCAGATGAAGGCATATTCGCAGCCTGGGGAAGGGAACGAGGTCAAGCTGCCCTATATACGCTGATCCGATCAACGCGCCAGCCTCAGTGCGCCAATAATCTAGCCTGGTAGGATCTCAGCTTCCCATGCACAGCGTGCAAAGCGTCACGGAAAAAGCTGAATGCCCGGGTTCAAATCCCGGTTGGCGCATAATCTAAATTAATACCTAAAAGCCAAACCTAGAGCAACATGCAAGCGCAAATGAATGTATGCAGACGCTAACGATGGTATGAATGATAAGAGACATAATATTCGATGTCGGCGGAGTACTACTAAAATACAAGGAAGAGGATTATTACCGCTACATAAGCAAGAAGTATGGGCTGAGCATAGTAAAGGTTTCCCACACTCTGAACCCTATGATAGCAAAGCTCGAGATAGGGAAGATGACAATCAAACAGATGCGTTCTATTGCAAGCAAAGAATTTGGCATACCTAATGCTGACCTGGAATGGGTGAGATTCTTTAAAACTGCAGCAGAGCCAGATAGTTATATGATAGCACTCGTAAAGCGCCTCGAGCACAATTATAGGGTCTCCGTTCTTTCAAATATAAGCAGGTCAAGGTATGTTGTAGCGCGCAAGCTTTTCCTGCATGACCTGAATGCATACAAGGTCTTCACATCGTGTTATATGGGCATGAGAAAACCCACCGAGAAGATATATCTGACAGTATTGAACGACCTCGGCGCAAAGCCTGAAGAAACTGTATTCATAGACAACCTAAAGGTGAACGTGGATGGAGCCAAGAAGGTGGGCATCAGGGCACTGCAATTCAAGAGTCATGAGCAGATAGCTAAGGCGCTCAAGCGCATAGGCGCAGAAACCGCATGAGCGGCCACGCCAGCAAAGGGCTTTATACTTTTGCAGCGTTTATACTATGGTAATGCGATGACAGCCAGCTTGGCAGGCAAAGACATAATATCGATAAACGATTTTTCTAATTCTGAGATAGAGCGCGTGTTTGATGTTGCAGACTCTATGCTGAAAAGCCCTAAGGGTGCGTCAAACCTTCTCAAAGGCAAGCTTATGGCCGCAATGTTCTTCGAGCCCAGCACGCGCACCCGGTTCTCATTTGAGGCCAGCATGCACCGCCTCGGCGGCTCGGTGATGGATTTTGCCAATACTGAAGGCACATCCGTCGCAAAAGGCGAGAACCTTGCCGATACGATACGCATAATAGACTCGTATGCTGACGTGATAGTAATACGGCACAAATATGAAGGTGCCGCACGGCTTGCTGCAGAGTTCGCTTCGCACCCTGTCATAAACGCTGGCGATGGGTCTGGCCAGCATCCAACACAGACTCTTCTGGACCTGTACACGATAAAAAAAGAGAAAGGTGCAATAAAGGGCTTAAAGGTAGGCCTCGTGGGTGACCTAAAATATGGCAGGACTGTCCATTCTCTGGCATATGCGCTTGCAAGGCTCGGCGCAAAGATATACTTGGTTGCGCCAGAAATGCTTCAAATGCCCGAATACATACTATCTGACATAAGCAAGGGCTCGATAGCAGCAAAGACGGACAAGCTCGAAGAGGTAATAGGCGACCTGGATGTCATTTATATGACGAGAGTGCAGAAAGAGCGGTTCGGTGACCTGAGCGAATATGCAAAAGTGAGCCGTGCGTACACTATAACCACAGATACGATGTCGAAGGCGCAGAAGGGTGCAATACTGATGCACCCGCTGCCGCGGATAGGTGAGATCAAGCCGGAAGTGGACAGCATGGAAAATGCTAAGTATTTCAAGCAGGCAGCAAACGGCATACCAATAAGGATGGCGCTGCTGAGCATGGTCATGGGGGTGAGATGATGAGCACTAAAGATGCTGAAGGGCTGAGTGTTAGGAAGATACGTGATGGCGTGGTGATAGATCACATAGAGCCTGGCATGGCGCTGAATGTGCTGAAGATGCTGCACATAGACGGCAGCCCCGAGGATTCATCAATGGTTAGCGCGCTCATGCACGCGCCAAGCAGCAGGATGGGCCACAAGGACATAGTTAAGATAGAAGGCAGGAAGCTCAATGAAGAAGAGATAGATGTGATATCGCTTATAAGCCCAAGAGCTACCATAAACGACATATACAAGTACAAAGTGGTAAAAAAGCGCAGTGTCGCGCTGCCCGAAAGCATAAAGGGCTCCATAGCTTGCTCAAATCCGAGCTGCATAACCAACCAGAATGAGCCAATAAAGAGCGAATTCTACATTATATCGCAGAAGCCTGTAGCGATACGGTGCAAGTATTGCGGAAGGGATATGTCATACGAAGACATAAGCGCATATGTGAAGAACAGGTGAATCCCTATTTATACGCCGCCATGTATTCCTTGCCTATTTTGTCAAAGTCTATTATCCTATTGTCCTTCGATTCCTGGTCGCGGCACAACAGAACTATCCTGCTTGGCTTGTGCTCTGCAGTATCTATGTAGCCGGTAAGCTCGGCAAGCTTAGAGGCGAACTCTCTGATTTCTTCGTGCTTTGGCATGCTCTCCAGCGACAGCCCGCGCTGCGGCTCCCTCGATCCTCCGACGAACGAGAAGCCCTTTACTTCTACATAATTGGGCTTCGCTAGCCTTATGAGCTCTGCATAGCCCTCTGGGTTGTTCATATTGAGCCCCTTTATGAGAGTCATTCTTAGTACTGTTCTAGTTTTCAGCCTTGGCATGAGTGCGAGCGACTTCCTGAAGCGCTGCCACGTGTTCTTCATCTTTGGCCTTGTCACCTTTATGTATGTCTCTTCGTCCGGTGCCTGCATTGATATATAGAGCTGCGTAGGTAAAGGATTCAGCCTCTCTATTGCTTCAGGCAAGGTTCCGTTCGTCACAAGGAAAGTGCTTATGCCTCTCTTGTGGAAGTTCTCTATAAGCTTGCTCATCTTTGGGTAGAATGTAGGTTCACCCGTAAGGCTCAGCGCAACGTGCTTCGGGCTGTTTGCTTCGCTCCATCTCCTCATCTTGAGCTCTGTATCGGCTATCGACTTGTAGCCGCTCACTATCCTCTTCTGCTCTACAATCATGTTGTCTATTATATACTCGGGATCATCCCACTCCCCTACTGCGTTGAGCTCGTTCCATTTCATGCCGTGCTCGTCAGGTATTATCCTCCAGCAGAACTGGCAGCTTATATTGCAGCCTATTGCTGGCGTTGCCTGCATGCACTGCCAGCTGCGTATGCCGTAGAAAGAATGCTTGTAGCACAATATTCCTCCCCTGAGGCCATTTGCAGTATACTCACATATCTTTACAGCAGAATGCTTACCCACAAAGTGGTATCCCTGCTTCTGCATCTTGCTCTTCAGCTCTTGAGGTACTCCTGACATAAATATCACTATTAAATAAGACACCAATAAAAAGGCGGAGCAGATTTTTAGCATTATCTGTTAACCGCGCAACTTTAGTGTCAAGAAAATCAAAAAAAGAAAAAGAAAAACAGAAATAGGGGTCAACAAAGTGTGAATTCGCTTCCCCCGCTGGCAGCCCGGACGATACAAGAAAAGCTTACATCTCTACCTTCTTTATCGCTTTATCTACTGTCTTCTGCAGCTTTTTGTCGATTTCCATGCTGTGCGCCGTCCTAACGTGCTCGGCAATCTTCTGCATCAGCGCGTTCCTGTCCTCATCCTCTGCTGTAAAACCACATGCCTGCCCTATGTCCTTGCAAGCAAAGGTGTACTTTTTTGCCATTTCATCACCATATTAAATTTCAATTTCAATCTATTTAAGCCTATGCAGCCTGTAGAAAAGTATTTTAATCTAACATATACCTTTCATATATATGGAATAATATGACTTATTTTGCCTCTGGTAAATGCGCCCACATGCCTGCACCGCATGCTTTACACGAAAACATTGCCCTTGTCCAAGCGGGTTTTCTCGCTCCCGCCTGCCTTTATGAACTTCCCCCCAACCATAACGCTAACGACATTCAAAGGATTCGCCGAATACACTATATTGTTGATCAGGTTCGTTTCGTCTGTCGGGCGCATGTTTGGTGCGCTTATGTCTATGATTGCCAGATCTGCAAGCTTTCCTGGCTCTATAGAACCAATATCTGCCCTTCCAAGCGCCTTCGCCGCGTTGATTGTTGCCATGTCGAATGCCTGCTGCGCGGTCAGCGCCTCGGCGCTTCCATATCTCGATTTTGCCTGCAGGGCGCCGAACTTCATCGATTCGAGCATGTTGAGGGAATTGTTGCTGCCGTTGCTGTCCGTGCCAATGGCTATGTTTGCCCCTGCATCCTGGAGCTCCTTTATTCCTGCCGTTCCGCTTGCTAGCTTTGAATTGCTTACAGGGTTCCAGGATACGTTGGCATGATTGCTTCCAAGCGCCTTTACCTCATTTCGATTGAGCCATATGCAATGTGCAGCCACTAGCTTGCTGTCTATGAGCCCTAGCTTGTGTATGCGCTCAGCAGGCCTAATTCCAAAGCTCTTCAGCGACTGCTTCACTTCGGATTGCGTCTCTGCAAGGTGCATGTGAAGCACTGTGCCATGCCTATCTGCAAGCTCCTTCGCCTTAAGCATTGTCTCATCACTGGCTACATATACTCCCTGTATACCTACCGATGGCTCTACTAGCCCCTTCCTTTTGTAGCCCAATATAAACTTTTCAGCATTCTTTATTGGAGACCCTTTCTGAGTTGTAAATTCCTCGTCTAATACCACCCACGAAAGGAACGCCCTTATGCCCAGTGCATTCGCCGCTTCGGCTATCACATCCTCCGAATAATACAGGTCCAAGAACGATGTGGTGCCCGAGCTTACCATCTCGAGCATTCCTAGAAGTGCCGAATTGTATATGCCTCTGCTGGTCCTCTTGGAATCGTATTTGAATGTTCTCTCGAGAAATTCATCCAATTCTACATCATCGAGCAGGCCCTTCATATGCGCCATTGCAACGTGCGTGTGCGTATTAATAAGGCCAGGTATTACAGCCTTGCCTCTCCCATCTATTATTTTTGAAGCTTTTGGCAGCCTCTTCCCAACATATGCTATCTTATCTCCAACTATCAGTACATTTCCCCTCACTATGGACCGGAATTTGTCCTGTGTGGCTATCAGCACGTTCTTTATTAATATCGACATGGCAACACTAATTATATGTTAAACAAAGAATAAATATCGGACTGAGTGCGCTAAAGCACATGGAGGAAGCCCAGAAACACAAGCACTACCATTATGACTATATATATCCTTATTACAATGAACGCAAGCTTTACCCAACCCTTTATCTTTGCCCTCTTTACCGGCTTTGCCGTATATTCCAGCAATTTCTCGCGCTTGACAAAGCGGTTCCAATCCGCCTCAGTTTTTATGAACTTATAATCCTCTGGTTTAAGCTCCATTTATTACACCTATATTAGTCCCGGAAAAACTAGGGATATCCCATATAGCCCACTCATGACGATGAGCATGCACATTATTGCAATCGCTGCAGCATTGTTCAATCTTCCATTTGCGTACCTGCCCATTATCTCCTTGTCATTCACCAACAGAAGCAGGAACAGCATCGCCGCAGGCATGAATATAGACGCTATTACCTGCACCGTAAGGTTGAGGAAGCCTAGAGGCACGTGCGGTATTAGCACTATTATTGCAGCTACGGCCATGCTAACCAAGCCGGGAAGGTAGAACTTCCTCCCCTGCAGGAACGGCAGGTTTATGCTTTTGGGCCATCCCATCGCCTCCCCGACTGCCCAAGATGTGCTCGCTGTTATAGCTATTGTGGCTATCAGCCCCGCATCTATGAGCCCGAGGGCGAAGAGCTTGGTTGGCAGCATGCCTATCCTTTGCGTTATGGTTGATAATATAAACTGTATATCGTAGCTGCTCGTCGATGTCACGGAAACCCCTGGCTGGAATACCAATGTTCCTGTAAGTATGAGTATTGATATCGCCACGGCTGCCATTATGCATGCCCCTACAAGCGTGTCCCTTCGTGCAGCCTTGATGTCCTCAGGCACGGTGCCTTTATCAACCTCTGAGCTTTGTTGGAAGAATAGCATCCACGGTGCTATGGTGGTTCCAAGGTTGGCGAGCAGCACATATACGAAAAGGGGTGTTATGCCGAAAGGCACCTTCCATGTTCCAAATGCGGATGCCACAAGCCCCCAATCCGGCTTGGCAAAAAAGACGAGCGGTATAAAGACTAGGTTAAAGAACGCAACCACCAGGCTTGCCCTCTCCCAATTGTGGTACCTGAAAGACATTGTTATGAAAAGCACGAACAAAAACCCAATAAGCACCGCATATACTGGCTTAACCCCGAATATGCCCAAGCCAAAGGTTATGCCTATGAACTCTGTAACCAATGTAAGCGAGTTTGCAATCACAAGGTCGGCAAGCGAGAATGAGCCCCAAAAACGTCCATAGCGCTTCCATATCATCTCCGCATGGCCCCTGCGGGTAACAGCGGCAAGCCGTATTGTCATTTCTTGCACAACATAGGCTACAGGTATCATCAGTATCATAAAAGGTATGAAGAATCCAATTCCGAATATTGATCCTGTCTGAGCGTATGTTATAACTCCACCTGCATCATTGTCCGCAACCATGACAAGGATTCCAGGTCCAATCAGCGCCAGAACCAGAAGGAACTTTGCGAGATGCGTTTTCCTGTTCCTGAGCGAGGCAACCCTGAGCCTGTCTACGGCTCTGAGCCGTATATCTACGGGCAGCTCAGCAAGCTTCTTGTTTATATCTATCTGCTCGCCGCTATGCACCACATTCGTGCCTGTGCCATTTTCCATTATAGGTATCCGTCTGAGCACATTTTTATCTGTTTGCGCGCATAGCACCATATCAATTCTATGCTTACGGCATCGAGCGCACTTGCACCAATAAATATCTGGATGCACTACTGTAGTATTGTGAAGAAGGAAGCTATTCTGTGGAGGCCATTGGAAGGCGGCAAAGTCGAATGCATAGCCTGTGCTAGGCGATGCAAGATACCTGAAGGCTCGCACGGATTCTGCTTCGTAAGGCAGAACATAAACGGCAAGCTCTATCTTGCCAACTACGGTGTGATAGATGCCATGCAAGTAGATCCGATAGAGAAGAAGCCCTTCAACCATTTTTATCCAGGCAGCACTGTGCTAGGGGTAGGCACTTCTTCGTGCAATTTCGGGTGCCAATTCTGCCAGAACCACAACATATCAAAAGACAACGAGATAACCGGAGTAGGAATAAGCGCAAGCGAGTTAGTAGAGACAGCAAAGAGGTATGGGGCGCAGGGTATAGCGTTCACATACAATGAGCCCACAATATTCATAGAATTTGCACTGGACGTAGCGAAGCTAGCACACAAGAGCGGAATGTACACTGTTTTTGTAACAAACGGATATATGACCACAGAAGCGGTTGATGCGATGAAAGGCCTGATAGATGCAGCTGTTGTGGATTTCAAGGGTAACGGTGAAGACAAGTTTGCTAACCGATTCGAGATGGTCGTGTCGAATGAACCAATAAAGCGCGCATTGGAGCGCATGAAGCGCAACGGCATGCACATAGAAATAACAGACCTTATAATACCAAGAGTAGGGGATTCACTTGAAGCATGTGATGCTCTAACAAAATGGATATACAATAGCCTCGGCCCCGATGTGCCCTTGCATTTCACCAGGTTTCACCCTGACTATAAGATGCTTGATTACCCCGAGACTAGCGCGAGCACTCTCAAGGCGCACTACGATATCGCGAAAAAGAACGGCTTGAACTATGTCTATATAGGCAACATACCCGGCAACAAGTACGAGAGCACATATTGCCCCAACTGCGGGGCCCTTGTTGCAGAGCGCAAAGGGTTTTACCTTAAGCGTTGGCTGCTCCAAGATGGCAACAAATGCCCAAAGTGCGGAAGTGCAATACCAATAACTGGCAAACCCACTTTGCCTGGCAGCGAGCCAGAAATAATAAGCCTGTACTAGCTAATCTTTATAGACCTGCTCTTGTTCAATCGTTGCAAACCAATATTTAAGCAAAGTGCTCTAGCATACACAAATATATATTCTGCATCCAAATTTGATATTATGAGAATTAAGAAGATTTCTTTGCTACTTCTTGCGCTATTGGTGCTTGGATTAGCGGACTCAATATACTTGACTTCAGTAGAGCTCAATGCAGCGCCGCTGGTATGCTCAAGCAGCGGCATAATAGATTGCGCAAAAGTTCTTTCCTCCGCTGATCCATACTCGTCTATATTTGGTGTGCCTCTTGCGTTCTATGCACTTGCATGGTTTATGATATCAATCGTGGTGTTTGCGGCAAAGAGAAGCAAGCTTATGCCATGGTACTTCACAGGCTTGATAGGTGCAATATATTCGGTTTTCGCCATGTCTATGATAGGCAACATATGCATATACTGTTCAATACTGGACGCCACCCTAGTATCCATAGCTGTGGTGGCATTCCTTTTAATGTCGTGATATATTGTACATAAGGGACCCAATATTCGGCAACATTCATCTCAACAGCATTGAGAAGAAAATTGTTGAGACAGAGCCAATGCAGCGGCTCAGGCACATAAAGCAGCTGGGATTCGTATATATGGTGTATCCAGGAGGCACAAACACTCGTTTTGAGCATTCCCTCGGCACTATGCACCTAACTAAAGTGATAATGAACAACCTCGGCGCATATGAAGAGGAAGTTGCACTTGTGGGCTTGATGCATGATATCGGCCACGCACCATTTTCGCACTCCTCTGACCCGGAGCTGTATAAATACCTCAACACGCAGCACGAGAATGTCGGCGAAAAGATAATACGCACCAGCGAGATTAGAGACTACATAAATGATGCGGGGCTTTCGATGTTAAAGCTCATCAAATACTTCAACGGTGCAGGTAAGGGCGAGATTGTGACTGGCGCAGTCGGATCTGACCGCATAGACTACCTCAGCCGCGATGCGATGCACACTGGCGTTGCGTATGGGATAATAGACTACAATAGGATAAGTGCCAAATTCGGCTTTCATAAAGGTAAGCTCGCAGTATATTACGAAGGCCTTCAGGGTGCAGAATCCATGCTCATAGCGCGCTACTTTATGCACAATTCAGTATATTTTCACCACACTGTAAGAATAGCGACATCCATGTATAGGAAGGCACTTGATGCCGCTATAGCAAATGGAGATATCAATCCAGAAAGCCTGTTCGCCTTTACAGATTCGCAGATGCAGGAGGGACTTCTCAGGAGCAAATCCTCTTCTGCGCTAATGTCAAAAGTGATAAACCGCAAACTATTCAAAAGGGCATACGAAGGCCCTGCGCCTCAAGGCATAAGAATTGAGGAAATAGATGAGGCTATAGAAAAGGCAGGAGTAAACAGCGACCAATACATAATCGACGCTACAAAGCCAAAAGGATACGAAGACAACATAATTGTGATAGACAAGGCTAACAAGGTAATTGGAAATATATCAAGCCTTTCACCACTGGTTGCGACGCTCCAGGACATACTTAGGAAAAGCTCGCTGATAATAGCGACGGAAAAGAACAAGGTAAGTGCCGTAAAGGAAGCTATACAAAAAGTTTTATAACCGCAAGTGCAAATATACTTGCCTTATTTTGGGTTCGTAGCTCAGTTTGGTCAGAGCGGCTGGCTCTTAACCAGTAGGTCGGGGGTCCAAATCCCCCCGAACCCGCATCCTATCCCAAATGCGCATATGCGCTTATTTCTTTGTTATGCTTTTGAAAATTTCTTTGCTGTCGGGCAGTTTTGCTGTGCTGTTCGCATTTATCTTTCTCGGGTACACACTTGCATTGAACGATATACTGTAAGAATACCCTAGCCCAAGCATGCCTTCTTCTCCTGGAAACTTATTCTCATTGCTGTTTTCGCTCATAGTCAAATTCAGCATGCCTTTTACTCCAGCACCATACTCCTTCTCTATGCTGTTTATTGCGCCCTCAGATTTGCTCACTACTTTGACAAAAGATTCTATGCTCTTCTTTGCAATGTTGCTCCAATTTATCTCGGGGTGCATTTTTATGACTGCATACAGGTCGTCTGGTATAGCCAATGTTATATTCTTCGCCATCTCATCACCAGTAAAGTATGCACAGCCAAAATATTTATAACTTTGCACATATTACACAGACTTCTGTGCAAAATTCAAATTACGACACCGATTAAAGTACAAGGGCATAAACCAACTGCATGCTTACTCCCAGAATACAAACATATAAATATCTAATAGTAGATATCTATAATCAGATATCTATTAAAAGATGTGATAACATGAGAGGAATGAGAAGAATGGACGAAGACGAAGGCTATGAGGGCATAGGAAGAGGAAGAATGATGGGCATGGGAGGAAGAGGAATGTACGGCCCGCACGAAATGCACGGCATGATGCATATGGGCAGGGGTTTCATAGGTTTGAAATACCTGATATTGCGCATGGCAAACGAAGGAGAAGTAAGCGGCTCGCAGATAATAGAGGCCATCAGCAGCATGACCAATGGATACAGGAGGCCGTCGCCAGGCAATGTATACCCTACTCTAAGGGACTTGGAGGAAGAAGGATACCTAAAGATGCGCGAGGAAGACCATGTAAAGTATTACCAGATAACAGACAAGGGCAAGGAAGCATTGGACAACATATCAATGCCAATGTTCGGGATGCGAGGTGCAATGCAGAGCAAGGAAACAAGCGAGCATTTCAGTATGTACAACATAAGTGCGGAGCTTGACAGGATGGACAGCATATTGGACTATCTGCAGGAAAATTCCAGCAGGATAAAGGATGATGCAGACCTTGGCAAGAGGCTCGACAGCATAAGCAAGAAGATTAGCTCAATACGGGAAAGCAAGCAATGAGCATCCATTGGGCAGCATTGTAAACGCTGCCTCGCTTTCATCCCCC
>JBMFWP010000012.1:0-22386 GCA_049965155.1 Candidatus Micrarchaeia archaeon
GTCCTTGAATGCAGTGCGGCTGATTTCAACCATTTCGCCTTCGCTTAGATTTAGCCCTTTAGCCACGCCCTTCGCCAAATCGTATGACGCACTGTCGTATATTAGCACATATTCCTGAGACATGCATGCACCCCTGGCATATATCACACAAATGCTTTATAACCTTTTTCGCTGTTACATTATTGCACAAAATGCTGGATGATAAACATGCTTACAACGAAATATGTCAGGGACCATATAGATGAAATAAGGAAGTCGCTCGAGAGGAGGAAGAGCGATTACCCAATAGATGAGATACTCGACCTCGACAAGAAAATACGTGCACTGAAGACTGAGATGCAGGAGCTCCAGGCGAAGAGGAACAAGGAGAGCCTGGAGATAGCTGAGCTGAAGAAGTCCGGCAAAAGCATAGACAATGCAGTAACAGAATTGAAGGAGGTAAAGGACAAGATAAACGCAATCGAGAAGGACCTCCCTAAGTATGAGGATAGGGTAGAATACCTTATAATGAACCTACCCAACACGCTGCACGAATCCGTGCCCTACGGCGAGGACGATTCGCAGAATGTAGAGGTCAAGAGGTGGGGCGACACAAGCAAGGTGCTTGAAAAAGGCCACAGCGAGATACTGGAGGAGATGGGGCTTGTCGACACAGAGAGGGCTGCCAAGGTTGCAGGTGCAAGATTCTATTACCTTAAGGGAGATTTGGTGATGCTCAGCCAGTCCCTAATACGTTTCGCGCTAGACGAGCTCTCGAAAAAGGGCTTTATTCCTATAGAGCCGCCGTTCATGATGAGGAAGGGCATGTACAAGGGAGTTACAGGCTTAGGAGACTTTGAGGAAGCACTGTATAGGGCAACTAGCACTAAGGAGGCAGAGAGCAAAGAGGCGCTTGAAACGCTTGAGGAAGAGCTATTCATGATAGCAACTTCGGAGCACCCCATGGCAGCAATGCATGCTGGAGAGGTACTGTCTGCAAAAGACCTCCCAATAAAATATGTAGGAGTTAGCCCATGCTTCAGGAGGGAGGCAGGAGCGCACGGAAAGGATACCAAGGGAATATTCAGAGTGCACCAGTTCGACAAGGTAGAGCAGTTCGTTTTCGCAAAGGAAGAAGATTCTTGGAGCATATTCGAGGAGCTAAGGCAGAACGAGGAGGAGATATACCAGAAGCTTGGCATACCCTACCATGTGGTCAACATATGCACGGGAGACATAGGAGTAGTAGCGGCTAAGAAGTACGACATAGAAGGATGGTTCCCCAACCAGAAGAGGTATAGGGAGCTCACATCCTGCTCGAACTGCACGGACTGGCAGAGCCTCAGGCTTGATATAAAGTATGACGACAGAGGAGAAAGGCACTATGTGCACACTCTCAATGCGACGGGCATATCTGTTGAGAGGACTCTTGCAGTCATAGCGGAGAATTATTCCAACGGCGACGGCACTATAGATGTGCCCAAGGCACTCGTGCCTTATATGGGCAAGGAAAAGATAGGTAAGGCGTGAGCGCTCCAATCAGCAATCTATTTATACTTTGTTTGGCGAATCTATACTGATTGGATGCGTATTTTTGCTGGCATTGAGTATCCTGCAACCGCTTCTGCATAGCCTTGGGCATGCAGCCTGATCCTGTCACCAATAGGTGATTTCCATGAAAAAGGAATATGATATTAAAAAAGAGATGAAGGTGCTTGAGTCGATACGAGGCTCAGGCACTGAGCTGATCAGCGTCTATATACCTCCTGATTTCTCCATAGATGCTGAGATAGGTAAGCTTCGAGACGAGCACAGCCAGTCGGGCAACATAAAGTCCAAGTCGACAAGGCTCAATGTCCAGGGAGCGATAGACAAGATTATACAGTACCTGAAGCTTTACAAGAACCCCCCTAAGAACGGGCTGGCTATATTCTGCGGCAACGTATCGAAGGAGCAGGCAAAGCCCAACATAGAGCTCTTCTCGATGGAGCCTCCGCAGCCTGTCAAATCGAACATATACAGGTGCGATTCCACGTTCCTCTTAGAGCCCATAGAGGCGATGCTCGAGGCCAAGGACACATACTGCCTTGTCGTGATGGACGGAAGGGATGCGACCATAGCGACGTTAAAGGGCACTCATGTAAATGTCGAGAAGACTTTGAGATCTTTCGCGCACGCAAAAGTAAGGAAGGGAGGGCAGAGCGCGAACAGGTACGAGAGGGCGATATCGGAGAGCATAAGCGACTATTATAAGGCTGTATCTGATTCCGTTAACGCTGTATTCGAAAAGTACAACTTCAAGCTCAAGGGCCTCATTGTCGGAGGGCCAGGGCCCTCGAAGGAGAACTTCGTCAAGGAGAAGCAACTCAACTACCAGGTAAAGGTCCTTGGAATATTTGATACAGGATATACTGATGAACACATGGGCATAAGCGAGCTGCTCCAGAAGTCGAAGGACCTGCTAGTGGAACAGAGCGCTGTGCACGAGAGGTCCGTGATGGAGAAGTTCCTGAACGAGATATCCAGGAACGGGCTGGCTACATACGGATATGAGAACGTCAAGAAGGCGATGCTCTCGAACAATGTCACTTTGCTGATAATAAGCGATGACATAGATATACATGCAGTGCACTACAAGTGCAGCTCGTGCAACGCTGAGTTCGACAGCCTTGAGGAGGGGCCGCAGAGGAAGCAGAAGCACGAGTGCGGGGGAAATCTTGAGGTTGTGAGCGATGTAGATCCTGTCGACGACCTTATAGAGATGGCTGACAGGAACAACATAGATGTGGCCTTTGTATCGTCAGACGGCCAGTACGGGAAGGAGCTGCTGCTCGGCTTCCATGGAATCGCTGCCATGCTGAAATACAGGTAATGCCAAAGGCATTGAGAAAAACGCTTGGCTAATCCTTCATGTTATCTGGTAGGCAATCCCGCATTCGTCCAGGAAATTGGCGTCGCCTGAGAAGTAGAGCTTTGAAGGTGTAATCACCGTGCGGTTGACGCTGCTATAGTTTATGAATATGCTTGGCTTGTTGGCGCCATAGCTTATGCATTCGGACCTTGTGGCGTTGGTGTAGTTGCTTATCAGCGTGCCCAATGCACCCTGCCTATATATGCATGAATTATTGTACAGCACATAGAAATTGATCTGGCTTGCATTCTTGTGGTCCTTGACAGAGCTTGTGAGCTCTTCTATTAGCGCATTTGAGCAGGACAGCTCTGGCGCAAATGTTGTCCCATTGGTATAATTGACATATATGGCAACGCTGTTGGCCTTGTTGAAGTTATTTGCAAATGTGCTAAAGCTGGTTGGCTTGTATGACACCAAGCCGTAGAAGAGAGAGCTAAACACGGCCACAAATATTATGATTATGGCGATTACTGCAATGGCCTGTCTGCTTATGCCTTCCTTCTGCTGCAGCTCACTTGTCTTTGTGGCGTTGTTTTTCTTTGCAGACCTCGCAGTACTCTTCTTGGCAGATGAGCTTTTAGCCGCGCGGTTCTTTGCACCTGCATTATCGATATTCTTGGCTTCCATGAGCATTCACACCTGCATAGTCATTTGAACAGGGATGCCAGATAGCACTCGCTGCCAGATACTGCACTGCCTCCAGCTGACAGCTGATTGCCGTATGCGCCCTTGTATGATATGTGCGTTGTTGAATTGATATTTATTGATATGAATGGCTCGCCTGATCCCAGTAGCTGGTTCATGCAGTTTGAATCGTATACTGCGCTGCCGCTCGATATTATGTCGCATTTGTTGCTGTTCTCGGATATCAGCGTAGAATTGACCTTGCTCGACGCCAGGTTGCGCTGCAGCTGCGTTATGCACGAAGCTATTGATGTGTTTGAGACGTAGCTTTGGTTTATCACAAGTATTACGTGGTGCGATGAATATACGCTGCTTGCAAATACGCTGAGAGGCATGTATGAATTTGCACCAGCAGCAAAAGCATATGTAACAAATGCATATATTAGCACAACTATGAACAGTGCTGCGAAAAGCATCATCCAGCTCTTTTTAACCCTCTTGTCTTTCTTTATCCTGTGCTTCTTGCTCAGCTTTGCATATGTGAGCTTATACAAGAGGAACAGCAGTATTATGCCGATTATGAATGATAGTAGCGCTGCGTATATAGGCGCTGAAGCCATCTTTGAGCCTATGCTTCCAGGTATGGCGAATGCCAGGCCGTCCATGAACCACCCATCAATGGATTTTATGAAAACCGGCATGCTGAATGGAGCCGAATACGCTTTTGCGCTCTTCGCCAAAGAGGCCTCTATAGAGCTTATGTTGCTCAGCTCTGAGTAGTTCATAGGCGCAGAGAATTTGGCAAGCACATCCTGCTGCTGCGAAGCGAGGGACAGCACTGCCTTGTTGTCGGGGTTGTTGAGCTCGGCGCCAAGTATCGCGCCGGAGCTCTCTATTGCCTCGTTATAAGTGGAGAAGTATACCCTGCTTACGTTCCTGTATGCAGATTCGACCCCATTTATCATATATGACAGGGTCCTGTTCGAAATGCTCATGTTTTGGTTTATGCCGAGGTTCAGCACCCTTATATAGGTGCTGTTCAGCTGCGACACCATGCTTGACAGCGTTGAATTGTAGACCTTGGAGCTTATGTAGGACGCATTGCTGAGCGCAGCCTCGTATAGTGGCCTTGTGTAATTCACAAGCGAGCGGAACTCGGCGCCGTATTCGCTCTGAAGGACAGGCTCGACGTATTGCTCTGCCAATGCTGTTGCATTCTTCGCTATGCTTCTTATGCTGCTGTTCGATATAGGCAGAGAGCTTAGTGAGCCGTCTATCCTCTGTATATTGCTTGCATATGTAGCATTGAAATTAGGTGAGGGGCAATAGCTCAATAGCTGGCAGTACCATGGAGATGATAGAGTAACAGTCACTGGGCAGTTCTTGAAGAGGTTCATGTTGAATCCTGCAGGTGGCGGAAATAGCTGATTGTAAAGCATTGAAGAGGGCGTGCTCGCTATCGTGCTGGTATAATTGATTATCTGTGGAAGGTATGCACGCGCATTTGACGGATTTATGGAGCTATATAGCGATTCGAACTTCAAATAGCTTGAATTATAGGCAGAATAGCTGTTGTAGAAATTCTGCATTCCTTTCTCTATGAATATGGCTGATTCCGGGTTAGCTAACACGGATGTGCATCCAGACAGGTATGTGCAGCCATATGTTACTGGTATAGAAGAATTTGCTATTGTATAATTCAGGCCGGTATATTCTATGCACAATGCAAGGTTTGCCTTGCTCTGGTTGTACAGGGCAGAAACATTATGCTGAAGGTTATTTATGGATGTCATGTTTGGCGAGAAATGGTTGAGGAGGAACGAATTGAATACTGGGTATGCAGTGGAATAATTGAGCACTATTGAATAGGGGGAAGAAAGGTTCACGAGTATGAACTTATAGGGCTGTATCTGCATCACAGAATAAGGCCTGCCGTTGACAGTCAGGTTGTAGAATGTTGAAGAATTTATAGTGGAATTTGGCAGGTATGTAGAAAGAAATGAATGCAGGCTAGGGCTTATCCCCTGTGCATTAGCCTGAACAAGCATGAGCATTGACACAGCTAGTAGTATTGACAGAGTCGTGAAGGTTCGCATAGAATCAAAAGATATTTGCACTAAACATTTATAAATATTCACTAGCCCATCGAGAAGTTACGACGATGCATAAAGGGCACTAATCAATGCGCAAGAGGCGGATGAATTCAGATAGACCAAGCAGAGCTACCGCAAGAGAATATGAAAAACAAAAAGAAGAAGGAAAAGAAAAAGAAAAGAAATCACTGTATGTTGCTAGATGTGCCTATTTAGGAACTTGCCGCCGCTGCGTACAGGTCTGATATGAAGGTGTTCGCCGCTGCGGTTGTCTGCGCTGCGGTGTATCCTGCCACCAATATCTGGCTTGTCGAGGACGAAGGTATTATCTTACCTCCAGTCACATTCAGGTCGGCGTTGGTTATGTTCAAGTTCTTCTGGAACGTTGCGCTCAATGTGTTCACGTAGCCGCTTCCTACCAGTATCTCTGATCCGTGTGCGTTCGTGTCAAGCACTACCAGCGGGTTCGTTGGCAGGTTTGTCAGAAGCACTGGTGTGGTCACGTTCTCCGGCATCGATACTACTTTGGATATGCCTGTTATGTTGTATGCGCTTGTTCCTGATAGCGATATCTTTGCTGTTACGTTAGCTACTGTTACGTTCGGCACGTTTGGCACTGCGTTGCCTATTCCTACTGGACCAACTATCTGGAAGTGCTTTATTACTGATGTGTTGCTCGATGGTCCAACTACGAACTGCAGCCCATCAACCTGCTTCGCGAAGTCGATTGTTATAGAGCCTGGAGTTATTGATGCTATCTTGCTACCCCTTTCAGTTACGAATCCAGTCTGAGCCTGTATTGATATGCCTTGTGTTGATGTATAGGTCATGTTGTTCCTTGTTCCTGCTGTAGACTGGTTGAGCTGGAATAGTGGTGTTGTGCCTGCTCCTGCTGTGCTGTTGTATATGTCGAATGCTAGCTGGTCCTGTTCGCTCGTCTGGCTTGGCACTGCTATCTCGTTCATTGTGTAAGTGAAGTATGGATATGATTTTGTTATAGAATTAATACCAATAGGTGGTGATGTTGGTGTTGTGGAATTTGTCAGAGAGAATGTTGTTGTTGGCTGGCCGTTCTGCTGGTTGTATATCACATTGGCTGCGCTTGTGTTGTATAGGTAGTTCTCGCCTGTCTGTGTGTATAGTATCTGCGGATTTAGAGACTCCAAACTTGCCAGCTGTATGTTATTGCTTGTAACTATGGCGTTTACCCCTGGTATTGCCCTGCTCAGTGTTATTGATGTTATGTTGTATGCAGTGAATGATGGCGATGTTGTTGGCCCAACCAAATCTATTGAGTTCGAGTACAGTGTTGTTATTCCAGATCCCTTGCTTGCCGCTCCGCTTACTGTTATTGATATTGGGTATGTGCTGCTCACGTAATTGCCATCAGTGAAGGCTACATTCAAGACTGCATTAGCACTTACTGCGTTAGGTACAACGCTTGCATTCTCGCTTTCAATCAGCTGGTATGGTGTCAGGTCGTATACTACTGAACTGCTTGTCTGCCCTGCGTAGCTGAATGCATTAGGTATAGAGCTTGTTACTGTCAGCTCCTGTGCTGGCTCTGTTATGTTGTTTATGTTTCCTGCAGCAATGGTATTTAATGGTGCGTTCTCGTATGTCACACCTGTTGGTGCGGATAGTGTTGCTGATACTGGGTCATAGTCACCGCTTGACAGTGTCTGCCCTACGAACTGAAGCTTCCACATTGTTGGGCTCGTTATGAAGTTGAAGCTCTGCCCTGGCATCAGTGTAGTTGGCGTTGTGTTATATATTACTATGCTTTGCAATGCGTTCGGAATTCCTGTACCTGTGGCATTTGTCCAGCCAAGGTATACATTCCATCCTGGGTTGTATGTCTTGTTGTATGCTTGCGAGCTTGTTATGTTGTATACGTTTGCGTATAGCTGCATCTTAGCCCATCTCTGGTATGCAAATGAACCACCTACGAAGGTCTGGTTCACCTTTACCCACAGGTTGTGGCCAGATACATTGAACTTGCTTAGAGAGTATGTATCTACAACGCTTGTGTTTACCGGTGTGGTTGAGTTCTGGTAGTATATGTTTATTGATGCCTGTGACACTCCGTTGCTATTTGTGTTTCCTAGACCAGAAAGCTGTACTTTAAATGGCCCAGATGTTATGTTGTCGCCGACATATACTGTAGTCAGGTTTGTCAACGAAGATGCTAGGCTTATCTTGCCTCCATATATTACATTAGTTGATAGAGTATTAGTTGTTGGGTATGTGCTATTTATTATAGTCCATGGCTGCCCGAGCAGCATTATCTGTGCGTTGTTTATCGCATTGCTTGATGTCCTTGCGTTTATTGGCTTATTGAAGGTTACCTGATATGCACCGCTTGCACTCAATAGCGCAAAGTTGTTTACGCCACTTGCCTGGTCATATACTGGGAATCCAGTTAGCCACAGGTACTCATTTTCGCCATATGTACCATAGTTGTTCAGAAGGCTTGGCAGGTTTGAGTTTGTTACTCTCAATATATTATCATTACCGCTACTGGTAAATGTAGTGAATGATACGCCTCCTCCGTTATATGATGCAGATACTGAAGACACTGGCACGCTACTTGGACCACTGTATGCACTTGCTGCTGGAGATGATGTTATTGAATATGTCTCCGGGTATGCATATGTTGTTCCCTGCAAGCCTTTTGTGCTTATTGGCGAGCTTAGTTTTACTCCTCTGTTCAGCACTGATCCTATCAATGCGCTGAATGAGTACGCTCCGCTTACCACGCTGCTTGATGTCTCATTGAAGTATACCTGCTGGTCTGTCAGCGAGTAGCTTGGTGAAGAAACTGATACGCCGAGCACGCTCTTTGCCTGCGTTACATTTGCAGGAAATACCTTCTGGGTTTGCGTGTACGCTAGGTTTCCAATGGCTGCTGCTATGTTGCCTGCTGCAACACCATCGCTTGGCTTCGCCAAAGACCCTACTACTACCTGCACTACTGGCTGTCCTGCATTGTTTATTACCTGGACGTTACTTATAGTCACTGGGCTTGCGAACGCAAGGCCGAATCCTAACAAAGCTGCGCCGGTTACAACGGCGGCTATTTTCTTTGCATTTAGACGTTTCACTTTCTCACCTAAACATTTGTTGATGATTATGAATGAATGAAAAGTATTTAAAGGGATATGTGAATTGTAAAGCGTTTTTTATATATAAGCGTTTATAGTTCGTCAAATGCAGTAGTAATATTCTATCATAAACGCAACGCTCCCTCGTAACACGTTCAACGCTGTGTTTTGAGGCATTTTTGCTACTCTCCATGTGCTCATCGTTGGGCAGGCCTTTGCCTAGACCAACCCATGCACATATTAGAGTATTAACCCTTTTAACCCTTGCGACACAGCCCCGTAAGGGCCTGCGGCATGAACCCAACACCACAGCCAAATGCCTTTATCGCAGGCAAGGCTTGCTTTTAAGACAACTGCTAAATATATTGCTGTCCAAACAACATTATCATATTTGGGGTCCCAAGTTGCAACGTAATGCGGGCAAGGGGCTTGTGCTGTGAAGCGAGCACCCGTGCCGCAATGCGCTGCGGCCTATAGTATATAGTAGTGCATTGGTTTTATGGAAGGTTTGAGCAATCCTGATGAGGGCGCATTCGAGAGCATCACTGAAAGGGTCGAGGAGGCAGTCGAAGGAGAGCCCCTCGGCGGCGGGGAAACGCCAAGCCGCAGCAGGCGTGAGCGCAGCGAAGATGCAATCGAATCCTTCGCCAAGAAGTATAAGCTGTACATACTCGGCATAGCAGTATTGGCCATACTTATAACTGGGGTGTATCTGCGGACGACGATGCTGCATTTCCAGGGATTCTTCGAGCCCGACGGCTTCTACCATTATGCAGTGATGCTACAGGCGGTGCACAACGGCTTTGCAATACCGCTGACGAATAAGTTTTCTGGCTACCCCAAGCATTTCCCTGTCACAGAGCCCGACGGCCTATATTACGTTACTTTAGTCCCGTATTACTTCCTGCGCTTCTTCGGCTTTTCTGTATATGATATAGAGAGGGGAGTGCCAGTGGTATTTGGCCTCCTTGACATAATAGCGACATATTTCATAGTCAAGCGCATAGTCAACAGCAAATACCTCGCGGTAGTCGCAATGGCTCTAGTCGCAGCTTCAGGTGGGGATATTGCCAGGACAGCAGCGCTGGTTTATAGGGGTGACGGTTTCATAACCATATTCCTGCTGATAGCGCTCCTGTTCATATTCGAAGCGCTTAGGGTAGATAGGGCAGATGACAGGAAAAAGTATTATTACATGATAGCTGCGGTGGTTGTTCTTGGCATAGGCACTGTCGTGTGGAACGGTGCGCCGTTCATAGTTGTTGTGTACATGCTTGCCATGCTGTTCCTCACCGTATACGGCTTCATAAAGGCGAACAAGGCGCTCCTGCGGGATGTTACAATAATGTCTGCGCTGCTCATAGTCACTTATATAATACAGCACCTATGGATGTATGCATATTTCATTAGGGGGGATCAGGCGTTCTCAAGCTGGCACTTCTTCCTCTTCTACCTGCCAATAGCAATAGGCGCTGCCCTTGCGTACTATATTGTAGAGAAGCGCAACAGCAATGCTATGTTAACGCTGCTTGCAGGAAATACGAAGAGCAGGGTATACCTTATTGTAATAGTTGCGCTTGTGCTTGCCGGAGTGCTGGCTGTAGTGTTCTATAGCTATTTCCTAAGGATTGCTGGAGGCGATGGCCTGGTCATAGCTCATGGATCACTAAACAAGAGTATACAAGAGCTTTCACCCCCGACATTCGGCTTCCTATGGGCAAGCTTCAACCTCGAGCTGTTCCTAGCTCCTTTCACCCTGCTTTTCTATATACTCTTCAATTACAACTATGTTACAAGCTATGACATAGTGACCCATTCATTTACGCATGCAATTGTGGCGCCAGTAATCGGCATGCTCATTGGCTTTCTGCTTTTCGCAATAATAGTGCTGTACAGAAAGAGGATATTTACTGAAAAGCATTCTGATGAGTACTTTATAATAATACTGGCGTATTTTGCCGCTACGATGTACCTGCAAGCAAATGCAGTTAGGTTCAATTCGCTTGTCGCTGTGCCAATAGCAATATTATCAGCGATGTCAATATATGCAATAGGCAAGTTCATATACGATAGGAAGGCAATAATATATGACAGCTTCAAGGCCATCAACCTGTATTACCTATTAGTGATGGTAGTTGTGGTCATGATTGTGTATTACACATACCTTGGAAGCAGCGCTTTTGCCCAGGCTGACGGCATAGACCAGTATTTCCTCAATGCAACTGTCTGGATGCGCAACAATACTCCTGCAAATGCTACATTCCTGACGATATGGCCGGACGGCAGCGTAATAGAGGGATGGGGGAACAGGACAAGCCTGACGGACAGCGTCGGCGGCCAGAACGGACCGCTGATAGCGAGCTTCGCGCGCTTCCTTTTCAATGACAGCAACGATCCGCAGTACCTGTATAGCATAGGCAAGCCCAATTACATACTTGCAAGGCCTTACTGGTTCCAGCTTTCTGGGGGCATAGCTGAAGAGGGCAGCATCAATACTACTGGATACGGGCTCCAGATAATGAACGCCTTGCAGCCAGTATACAATAGCACCACTAACACTGATTACTACCCGTTCATATCCAACCAGATAAAAGCGCTGCTGATAATACACATTACTGCGAACGGAACAAAGAGCATCGGTGCCTACATAGGGGCGCCTAGCGGCACCTCTTATGATCCGATAAACCGTGTGCTTTTCTATGACGAGCAGAGCGGTGCGTACTCATTTTCGAATATATCGGACAAATATGTCAACTATACCCTCTTCATACCTTATATGCCTACCAGCACCGGAGTCAGCGTATCGACTGGAATACTTCTCGGGCCGAAGCTCTTGGGCAGCAACTTCTTCAAGCTCGTCATGCTCTGCACGGATGGTGCATCATGCCCATACGACAACAGCAACGTCACTCTTACGCCAGTATATGTAAACCCGGATGCACGCATATACAAGGTCACTTATCTTAATAGCAGCTGATTTAGCTTGTTTTGCCTCGGTCGCAATGAGTGAGTGCAAAAATTAGGATTTTTATATTTTATATGCTGTATATTTTTTTTGTTGATACCATGGATGAGATTGCGCAGATGATACTATCCGGAAGCGTGTTTGTAATCGCGCTTGTGGCGCTGACTTTTTCGGCATTGGTTTTGTTTAACCAGCCAGGCCAGAGCACGCATGTAGAATACGTTGATGAACTTGTGCCATATACTTCCAATGCCTCTATAGGGATATCCCTGCCATTCAGCGCGTATATGCATACGCAGGCGAGGGTATCCGTAATAGGAAATGGCACTGACTTTAGCATGAATGTTGACAGGGCTGGCATACCTTATGGATTGCCAATAGTAAAGGCGAATTCTTCAGTTTCTGGTGCTACAGCAACAAATACATCCGGCCAGGTATTACCTAATGCACTGTATTCCAGCTATTCTGATTACATATTGGTAACAAGGCTATACCCAGATTCCAGTTACACAGTCATGATTAAGGGCAGCGCAGCGCCTGTATGCTTGCCAGGAAGAGTATGCCCGGACTTTATCATGGGGATAAATGAGGAATATAACATAACTACTGGGTCAAATGGCTCCGTAGTTAATGTATCAGCAAGCCTTCCGTGATGTCACCAAGGCACATCTTTGAGCTTCAGCTTGTGTGCACCCCTATTTGTAAGGACATGGAGCACTCCTGTCAGTATAACAAGGAATAGAAGTCCATATATTCCGGGAAAATGCACATAGCTCAATGGATATGCCATGATAAGTGCAAATATGAAGAATCCGTACTGGTCCATTATTGGAAGGCTTTTTCCTGGCTTCATGCCAACCCTGCGCTTTATGAAGCTGCCAAGCAAATCGCCTATGTTGGCACCTATTGCAAGCATGACTGAAGCCAAAAGCATGTAAGGCAGGAATATTGATTCTATTGCTCCTGCAGCTATCCCCGCTACCATGCTTGACGCCGTGCCCCTTGCTGTCTTGTGGTCGCCGAATATCCTCTTGCCTCTTATACTCTTGCCCAAGTCAAGGGGCTTGCCGCCGCCAAATATGACAGGCGCACCGTTCGCAGCATAAGCTGGGAATATGAATATTATAGGGTATAGCACTATGGAATAAAGCCAGTATAACCACGCAGGCTGCATGCTCATGCCTTACTGCTTCAGCTCAAGCTTCTTCATCTCTACGCGGTTGAGCTGGGTTATGTGCTTCAGCTTTGCATAAAGGTCTGATTGAAGCTTTCCAGACACTACTTCGCTGACTATTGTGTCGGCGTCATTCTCCTTTGCGTACTGCTCTAGGTACTGGTTGAGCTCCTTCCTTATGCCCATTATCCTAGCATGGGTCTCACGGCTTGCAGTCACTACCAAAGGCTTCATGACCATCTGCCTGTCGTCCTTGGTTGTCACCTTAAGTATAGAATCCGAAAGGCTCCTGTACCTCCTCGCCAGAGAGCGCACGTAGCTGAAAAGTAGCTCTATCCTAATGAGCTTTAGCTGTGCCCTGTCCCCATTAGCGCTTGTTATCCTGAAGAACACATTGGCGAAAGAGTTCTGCGGGTTCTGCGTGAGCTTGTCAAGGCCTACGCGTATGTTCCTGCCTATTATCGCCTTCTCGTCGTTGGCGGGCAGCTCCGCTATGAGCACATCGTTGAAGGGCTTCGGTGCGTATGCCGAGAACCATTTCTTGAGCTTCCATTTATCTGATCCTTTCTGTGTAGCCATTCAATCACGCTTTGCCTTTTATAAGAAGCTCTGCAGTAGCCGGGTCGTATCTCCATTTTGCAGGAAGCACGCCCTTGCGTATGTAGTAGCTCGTGAGCCTCCATATCTTTGATTCTGTGCGCTTTAGCCTTATCGTGCTATGCACATCGCGCTTGTTCTTGTCTATGTGCTTCCTCATGCGCACGGCCCTCTTCATCAGGTCCATCATGTCTGGAGGTATTTCGTTCTTAAAGCCCTTCTCTTCAAGTATCTTGCTGAGGCGCTTGCCGGTAGCCTGCCTTATGTACTTGACGCCGTGCTCCCTCTTCAGGCGCTCGCCTATCAGTGCCGGGCCGGTGCCCTGCTTTGCGTATTCTGTTACGAGCTCCTCTATCTTCTCCTTAGACAGCTCTCCTGAGCCGTTACCGAAGCTTTTCTCGTCAAGCACAGGCTTCCTGGATTTGGACTTGCCGTGCTTCCTAGTATGCATCCTAGCCATTCAATTTACCTTTTTCAATGTTATACAAGCGTAATGCGCCTCGGGCAGAAGCGCCACTCAATATGTTTGTGGCAAACTATAAAAATCATGCCTCTATCGTTGTGCTGTAGTCCTTCGACTTCGAAAGCTTGAGGGCCTTCGCGTTGCAGATTCCCTTGAGCTCTGCCTCTGCAGCGGCAACAACGCTATAATATGCTTCAGGAACATTTATATTTATAGTGGATATTTCCTTGTTTAGCGATAGCTTCATGCCGGATTTTGCCTTCCTCACGTCCGAAACTATGATGTTCAGGAAAGCTCCTGCATCCTCATAATCAATATCGACTATGTTGTTCGCAAATATAACGCCGTTTATCACGTAATCGGCCTTGCCTGCCCTCTCCTTGTATTCCGGCATGCTCTGAGCGAATATGCTTGTGCTGTTGTCGAGCAGGCGGAATACCTCCTCTGATATGAAAGGCATCACAGGCGCGAGCATCTTGAGCGAATTCTCAAGGACGTACTTCAGCGTGAACGCGGCGGTAGAGGCGCTCTGCTTCATCTTGCCAGTCTTGTCGTATACCCGGTATTTTACGTCTTCCAAGTAGTAGTCGCAGAACTCGTGCCAGTAGAAATTGACGAGCTTTGACATCGCAGTATACAGGTCCATAGAATCGTATGCCGCCCTTACATCCTTTATTGCCGCATTTAGCCTGTTGATTATCCAAACGTCAAATATGCCCATGTGCTTCTCTGCGTTTGAAAGGTCGCGCGGTGCTCCATCTTCTGCAAGCGCTCCCTTCACGAACAGAGCTGAATTGTACAGTTTGTTGACGAACGACTTTGTATAGTCAAGGTCCTCGTACCTGAATACCTTGTCCTTGCCCGCGCTGCCGCTCAACGCTACCCAGAGCCTTACCGCGTCTATGCCGTACTTATCAAGCAGCTCCTTTGGACTGACGCCATTGCCCAGGCTCTTGTGCATCTCCTTGCCATCCGTGCCGAGTATCATGCCGTGTACGAGTATCTTCTCGAACGGCTTCGAGTCCATAAGCGCCCAGTTCCTGAATATTGAATAGAACGCCCACGTCCTCACTATATCTGAACCCTGTATCCTGAACGTTGCCGGATAAGCCTTCTCAAAGAGCTTCTTGTTATCAGGCCATCCTGCCACTACCATAGGAGTTATTGACGAATCAACCCACACGTCGCAGGTGTTCTTCTCTCCGACTATGTCAGCGCTGCCGCATTTCGGGCATTTGGCAGCCTTGGAAGGCTCCATAGCAGGATTGACCGGCAGGTCCTCCTCCTTAGGCGGTATTATTGTGCCGCACGAGTTGCAGTACCAGAACGGCAGAGGAGTGCCGAATACCCTGTTCCTCGATATGCTCCAGTCCCATTCTATATAATTCGCCCAGTCTATGAGCCTCTGCTTCGTAGATTCCGGTATCCAGGTTATGCTGTCAGACGATTCCTTTATCCTGTCCGCATGTTCCTTTGTCTTTATGAACCACTGCACTGACGATATGAGCTCTATAGGTGTGCCGCAGCGGTCGTGTATCTTCACGGTCTGGACAGTCTTTTCGCGCTTGACTAGGAGGCCCATGCCATCAAGCTCCTTTATTATCGCCTCGTCTGCATCCTTTGAAGGCATGCCGGTGAACTTGCCTGCATTTTTCAGCCTGCCCTTCTCATCCAGTGCGTCTATGAATGCGAGCTTGTGCTTGTAGAACATCACCACATCATTCTTGTCGCCGTACGTGCATACCATCTCTGCCCCCGTGCCGAAATCCTTGTCCACAAGGTCGTCCGCTATTACGCTCACCTTGTTGCCGAATATTGGCACCTCTGCCTTCTTGCCTATCATGTGCTTGTACCTGCTGTCCGATGGATTCACAGCTATAGCGACGCATGCATGCATCAGCTCGGGCCTCGTAGTAGCTATCTCTATATTTGCATCGCCCATCTTGAAGTTTATGTAATTGAGGTATGATTCCCTCTCGAGGTCGTTTATCTCTTCTCTGGCTATTGATGTGTTGCAATGGGGGCACCATTCCACAGGATGGTTGCCTCTGTATATAAATCCCTTCTCATGCATCTTCAAGAGCGAGAGCTGAACCTTCCTCCTGTATTCGGGAGACATGGTCACGTATTCGCGGCTGTCGTCGAAACTTGCACCCAAGGAGAGCATCTGCTTCCTCATGGCCTGCATGTTTGCGGTAGCTATTTCGACGCATTTGCTGTAGAATTCCTCGCGGCCTAGGCCTTTGCCATATTTGTTCTCGACCTGCATTTCTGTCGGGAACCCTTGCGTGTCCCAGCCCACAGGGTAGAGCACGTTATGGCCCGACATCCTCATATACCTCGCTATTGAGTCCACATAAGAGACCCAATATGCCTGGCCCATGTGCAGCTCCCCGCTTGTGAACGGCGGAGGCGTATCTATGACGCACAGCGGCCTGGTCTCATCATCCTCCTTGAACACGAACAGCGCGCTCTCCTTCCAGTACGCCATCCATTCCTCCGTGCTTTTGGTATACATAGACATGGAAAACCCTGAGCATTTTTTATGGGGCCTGCAGCTTCCCCAAATAAGTAGTAAATATAAAAATAAAAAATAAAGAGTATGCGCCTTTCCTTAAGGTAAACCCAGCCGCTTACTGTATTATCTCTCCTATTGCGAACCTCGGCTTTACCTCGACGATCTTTACCTTTACCTCGTCTCCCTTCTTTGCGCCCTTCACGAAGATCACGAAACGGTCCTTCCTTGCTATTCCGTCTCCCTTCTCGGCTACTTCTTCTATCTTCAGCGTTACCTCGTCGCCAACCTTAACAGGCTTTGGCGAGAAATAATCTGGGTTCATCCTCATGCCAGACCTTTCTCCGCGGCGTTCACGCCTTTCTTCATTCATTCCTTGTCCTTCGTTATCTCCTTCTTCGTTCATCGAATCCGTACTCAATACGTAGAATTAGCTTTCCGCGTTACTACATATTATTTTATATAGGGGCGCCTTAGATTTATAATACTTTCTGATTTCTCCCATGCTGATGAGGCTCTGTTCCACGGGGCCCCATTAGGGCTTAAGCTATTGCCAGTTCTATGCCCATCTTGCCCGCTTTGCTTTTAAGATGCTCATCAAAGGTAAGAAGCGGGGCCCTGTTTAGTTTACTCAATGCAGCATACAAGGCATCATATATGGTTATCTTGTTCTCTACTGCGATTTTCATTGCTATAGAAGCCAATGCTGCAGTATTTACAACAGTGAGCTTGCTCCAGACAAGCATAAGATCTGACAATGTTTTATGTGGGTCTACGGTTTTCTGGTCCTTTAAACTAGAATATTTCCATATGACATTTATCGCCTCGGCTAACGCAATGTCTGGAACGTAGAGTGGCTCACCCGCCTTCGCTTCTAGACTAATCTTTTTATTGACAACGTCAGAGCCTAATTCGTCTATGACCAACTTCACAACTGCAGAAGCATCAAGAACAATCATCTAGAATCACGGTCTTTCCTTATCATCGCAGCGCTATCGCCGGATACTCTCCTCCTTCTTGCCCTTTTAAAAATTTCAGGGAGCATCGTATATAATTCAATGGATCTCGCTTTTGCCTCTAAATAGTTCCTTACTTCAGTGCTAACATTGACTTTTGCCCTCTCCATAGCTAGCTTTACCCTTTTAGGCACTCTTATCGTTATAACTGTTGTATCTTCTGGCATGCAATCATACCATTATATGTTGGCAAGAAGTTATTTATGTGTTGTGTTTGTATACATTTTGACTACAATAGGACTTGGAGCAAAAATAGATAATTATCAAAAATGATAATTTATTGCACAAAGCATCTTTGACACATTGTTTGGAGGCACGGATGCTTCAGTGCATGCGCTTCAATGCTTCCCTGTAAACAACATAAAGGAGCAGCGCGAACACGCCCAAGGCTGACATGAGAATTACTGCATTGTTGGCATATGTTGATACATAGAATCCGAAGAGCATCAGCACAAGGTTCCATATGAAAGCCCCGGCAATGGAATATGCGAAGAATTGCTTCTTGTCCATCCTGGTGAATCCTGCAGGGAAGCTCATTATGGTCCTCAACACAGGTATTAGCCTAGTTATGAATACTGCAGCCACTCCATTCCTCTCAAACCACCTGTCGAACGAATCAAGCTTCTCCTTGCTTATGTGAAACCTGTGCAGGTGCTTGTACACTATGTCCTTGCCTATGAAGTAGCCTATGTAGTAGTCGACCGCAAGGCCGAGAATGCTACCTGACAGCGCAGCAAGGAATGCGAACCAGAAGTTGAAGAAGTTCGCATGAGACAGAGCACCCGCGAGAGGCATAACAACTTCGCTGGGCACAGGTATCGAAGAGCTCTCCAGCGCCATCGCTATGAATAGGGCGAGATAGCCATAGGCGTGTATGAACTGCTCTATTATAGATGTTGAGCCCGATACGAGCTGCATCAATGAAGAGATTATACTGAACAGCATGAAATCCGCATTCTTTTATAATTCTTGCTAGACAAGTAATAAAAAGGTAGTTCATTGAAGATAGTAAAATTCAGGGAGAGCGAGAACACCCTTATAGCAAGGCTAGATACGCTCGACGACCTCTGGGCTGTGCAGCGCATTGTATTTCCCGGAGACTTAGTCAAGTCCAAGAGCCTGCGGAGGTTCAAGCCGATGGAGGGGTCGAAGGGCGAGCTCAAGGAAGTTACCATAAGGATAAGGGTCGAGAAAGTAGAGTTCGACAAGGCTTCGCAGACGGTCAGATTCATTGGCATCATTGTAGAGGGTAAGCCCATAGAGTATATAAGGCTGAACAGCCACCACACGCTGAACATAACGCAGGGGGATGTGATAGAGGTAACAAAAGCACAGTGGCATGGCTACCTGATGGATGTAGTCAGGAACGCAGTAGAAGCGACAAGGAGGCCCAAGCTCGGCATAATCGCAATGGATGATGAGAAATCCCTTTTCGCATATATACTTGGTTATGGCATAGAGTTCGGCAACGAGATATACAGCGGCCTGAGCAAGAGGCTGTCAAACAAGGACTTCCAGGAAGCGCTGAGGAAGTACTTCGAAAGCGTAGAGGGCATGATAACCAATATGGGTGTTGATACTATAATCATAGCTGGGCCTGGATTCACTAAGGACGACTTCAAGAAGTACATGGAGGATACAGGCTTCACGAAGAAGATCAACAAGAAGCTGCTCTATTTCAACATAAGCAACGTGGAGCGATCCGGCGTGTATGAGCTCATAAAGAGCGAAGAGGTTGCAAATGTGCTGCACGGCGAAGCGATAAGGAGGGAATTCATGCTCATGGAGGAATTCCTCAAGGGGCTTGCCTTGGGCCGCTCAGGATATGGCATCGAAAACGTTGGCAATGCAATATCCGGCTATGACGCTAAGACTATTCTAGTTAATGACAGCGCCCTCAGCGAGCCGGATACGCAGAAGCTCCTTGCTGCCGCAGAAAGGAACAAGATTGAAGTAGTAGTATTCAACTCTGATGACGAAGTAGGAAGGCAATTGCATTCTTTCAAGGATATTGCCTGCATATGAGTGCTTGAAATATATTCTATGGACGGTTATCTGTCCATCCTCCTTATCAGATTGGCGTCATAGGACATTGGATTCTCTTTTATGAGCACACTGCCATTGCCTTTGTTCTCCACAGTAAAAATCCTGATCATCGTACCAGTAGGTAGCTCCTGGTCATATTTTATAAAAACATTGCCTTCTATCGTGTGTGCATGAAAATTCGGGTTGCGCAATTCGTTTTCTAGAACTTTGCGCAATACATTTTCTGGCACTGTTATCGATAATTCGCTCGAGCCAGGCTTTTGTATCTGAGCCATCCTTAGCACGTCCTTAAAATCGACAATCTTGCTCACATCAAAATCAATGCTCATTGCCATGCGATCACTCCCATACTCTTTATACTTAATTATGCCTCGCCAATTATAAATATCTTATTGTGGCATATTAACTGGTCGTTTGAATGGATACACTTTTGTATAACAAGAGATATGTGTCTGACATGCATTCGCTGGCCAATAGAGTTGGCGAAATTGCCATAGCAGTATCTTCGTTCGCCAAATATTTCGATGGCTGCAAAGCGGATATTCGCAATGACGCTCTTAATATGATTTCGGAATTCAGCGGCAAGATCGCCTATGCACGAAGCGATATACTCAACCTCGAAAAGAGGATGCGCAAACTGGAAGACAGCAACTCAACAAGGTTAGAAAGCATAAAGTCGGTACTGCATAAAGACCACGGAAGCAGCGATGCCAAAAACTTATCGGATGCTGTTTCAATAGAGATGCCAAAGCTGTATGGCAGCTTCATCTCAGATCTTGACCTTTTCGTAGACTATATTGATGAGAGAATTGCCCTTTTTGGCAAATTGCTCTCAGTAACAAAGATGAATGCAGAAATGAGAAGCAAGATGATTAAAGACGAAGAAGCCGAGGTAGAAAAGCACATATTCGGCAACGGATTTCCATCGCTGGCAGATACGAAATCGGCCTTCAACGCATTCGTTCGCGCGTTTGGCCTTGGGGTGGGCGAAAATATACCGCTGCAATGCATATCAGGCTATAGCCCATATGGCAGAACACGTTTCTTCCAGACCGAAAGGGTAGGCACCAACATGCCAACAGAGGAATCGCTCAGTGTCTTGGATAGATATGGTGATGATCCTGCAATACTGCTTTTCCTTAAGCTAGTCGATTCTGCGAGACCCGTAGCTGTATCTATATATTATAACCATGATGCGGCCCTAGACGGTTTGCTGCGCTACGCTGAGATAAACTACATATCGCGCCATACAATATATGGAAGGGTATCTGCAGACAACAGGGATACGCGCGAACTGGAAGATGACATCAGGAGGCATATGTTCAGCCGCTTCTATCACCAAGTCACAGAGCTGATGGGCAAAGGCGCAGGCGTGACCGTCAAATCTTATGAGGATAAGGGAGCAGTAGAGGTGAGCATACAGCGCGTGCCAATACCAGATGCAGCGAAGGCAAAGATGCTTGTGATGGAGATTATTGATTCGTTCGAGACAAAAGGCAATGAATTGTGATGCGCTGAACTGCTCTAGTGGCATATCCCTTTAGTACGGCTTTGTTGAAAAAGTCAAATTTTGTTGATAAAGTGTTAAAATTGTTGATAAAGTCAGACTAAATCAACAAAGCCCATTAGTACAAAAGGTTTAAATATCAGTCTTTTCATAGAACACTTGTAAAATGATGCTAAAAGCATAGACAGGGTATGGTGCGGAAATGCAAATGAAAATGCTGCTGTGGAAGTCTTATTCTAACAGGTTTAGCGGCAGCATGGTCATAAGGAAGTCAAATATAATAACACCATACTGCCATCCTGTCGCGTAAATCACGTCCTTTTAAAAATTAGGTGGTTTATGTGGCGAGGATGGTATATTATAGTGTAAGTGCTGAAAGGTCCAGGCTTATCCAGCGCGAGCAGCTGATACTGCTAGAAATAGGCAGGGATGAGATAGACAGTGCATCTGCTTTCGTCGAGTACTTAGGAAGCGAATATGGCTTCTCAAAGAGCTCGGTCTGGTACAACCTTAACAGGCTTAAGGAAAAAGGGCTCCTGGACTTTGCAAGCAAGGATAGCGTTGGTAAGCCCCTAATGCTAACCCAAGCAGGATTGTCTGAGCTGGGCAAGCTTGAGCCGTTCAGGAACAAGATTGCAGCTGGCTTCAGTGAGACGTTGCTGAATGCTGGAGGCAGAAAGATAGATGAAGGGGTTGTTAGGAACATGCGCGGATTTGCATGGAATGGAGGAGTATAGGCCTCGGGTGGGGGGCCGGCTGCGGCCGGTCCCTGTTGGTGATTAAATGAACTTTTCAATGACATTTTCGGATAGGATAGGGCTGAAATCGGCTAGCACCGAAGAAAAGGCAGGAGCATCAGTGACAAGAGCAGTATATGATGCGATAAGATACGACGACGAATTCAGGAAAGAGTCTTTCGCAATGTTTGAGGAAAAGCGCTATGGAGAATTGCAGCTTGCAATCAAGGATTTGCTGGCGAACGAAGCTGCACGCCTGCTGCCCGATGCAACTTTTTATATAGATGGATTAGGAAGAAGCGCAGGGTTGGCAGGAAAGCTCGGCGCATTAGCTTCTGCACAATCAGCGGGGGAAAGGGCGGAGAATATGGCCTTAGCCCTAGACAAGGTAGGTGATGGCGAGCTGGATCTGGTAGCGTGCTATTGTGAAGCATACTCTAGGTTTGAGATAGAAATGGGCCTGTATAGAGAACTGAAGAGAGAGCAGGGCGTCAGCGCGCATTCTCAGATTTCAGAAGTTTGAGCTTCGCTTTGCACCCACCAGGAGCAGAGTAGTTACAGAATGCTTTAGCAGAAAGCCCACGATTTCAATCGTGGGATGAAAGCGAACCGAAATATATATCAACTTTGGCAGTGCAATAAGCGCGACCGTTGT
>JBMFWP010000013.1:0-19620 GCA_049965155.1 Candidatus Micrarchaeia archaeon
ACATACTACAAGTACAGGAAATAACGCTGTCTTTTTGAAAACCCCAACCTTATGCGCGGCCCTTTGGCTGCGCCCAATACGCTTGCCAATAATGCATTCGCCATGGAGGAGCACCTATATGCATATTGATACAGAGGAATCGGCGCATATATCTGACTTGACAACTATCTTGCCCTTTGCATTGAGCAGGTTTACCCTATACTTCTTCCCGTATACAAGACCGTGAAAGATGCAACGCCTGGCATGGATGTCTGCTTCTTCTATTATTTCGGCAAATGATTCTACCTGGGCGCTATAGAACTCTTTTTCCGCTTGTGCTCCATCGGCACCCCCCATGCACTGCACAAGCATTATTTCAACGTCGCCTTTTTGAGGCTCTTCGAATCTCAGCTTGTTGCGCTCATATGAATCCAGCACCGCAGATGATATTAGAGCCTGCTCGTAATCTTTTGTCTTTATGAAAATCGAGTCAGAGGATATTTTCTCTTTGCCTTCCTTTATCACGTAATCCATTGCTGCCATTCTCGAATCCATATGCTTCAGCTTCAACACAACCGCGTCAGTATCTGCATTGCTGAATACAAGGTCTTTGGCCGCAATAGACGCAGTATCTGCAGCCTGCTTCATGTATATCTTGTTCTGGCACATTCTGCGTATTTGAGGAGGTATGTCTATAGCGTTGTGCGTTATGAGCACGAGCGCTATGCCTTTCTTCCTGAAGTCCTGCACCCTTCTAGATAAGTCTTCGGTTGCAGCCGTATCCTCTTTTGAGGCGCTGTCGAACAGCAGCTGCGATTCCTCGACACATATGACAAGCCTCAGGCTGTCGTCGCCATTATCGTCGAATGAATTCGCCACCGAATATACCTGGTTCAGTATCAATGAATACATGTATGGCTTTGAGCTGTTGCTTACGCTTGACATGTCGAACACAACCCCGTTGGCTATTATGCCATGCATATCTATCCACTTTGGGCCGGAGAACTCATCTCTCACCAGTATGCTGCGCAGGTTTTCAAGCGCGGACTTTATGTTCTCCCCATGCTTTGTGTACTTGACGCCTGCATTATTGCGCTTGCCATGGAGCTTAATTATAGACTCCTCTATGTCGTTGTATACGTCCATCGCGCTTGGCTCTGAAGTAGCCTTGTATGCGTGCCTGAAGGCATTCAGGAAGCATTTTTCCATCGGATTCTTGTATGGGCCAGCTTTTGACGCATTGGCAAGAAGCACGGAGAGGTCTTCATAGAACTGGACCACTTTAGAGCTGTCGCCGCAAGCAAAAAAATTTATTGGCACCCTGTCTTTGTAGAGTCTTATCAGGTGCAGCCCGTGCGTAACTGCAAAGCTGTCCCATTCTGAAGTCGAAGAGAGCACAACAATACTTGGTGGTTCTTTTCCGGGCTTTTTGATGCACAGGCTATCCAATATAGACATTGCTGCGCTCGTCTTCCCGGAGCCCGGAAGACCAGTAAGTATAAGCCCGAGGTTCAGTGATGATTCATCTATGTTTATGTCTATATGAGTATCGGCTACGCCGTTGCGCAAGTATGTGCCCACAGGTATGCCGCTAGTAGAAGGCACAGGAAGCGTGGTAACAGGATAGTTTACCTTGCTGTTGCCGTAGAAGCCCAGGAAGGATGATGCATGGTCGATCCCGAAAAGCATAGGCTTTGAAGCCTGTACTTGCTTTGATATTGCAGCGAGGCTATCATTGCCGCAACTAGCACTGGACAGTATTACGGCCTTCTCGTTAAGGAAATTGCGCAGCCTTTTGTCTACGTCATTTACCAGCAAGGTCATGACCTTGTATATGCCGTCCCCAGATAGTATGCTGTTATCTATATCCTCGAGAACCTCCTTCAGCAGCAGGCTCTCTTCTGAGCCTTCATATACATCTGTCTGGGCTGAGGTATTGATTCTGCTGCCAAGGAACCATCCCAAGGCGCTCGAAGTAGAGCGCACGACCTTGCCGCTAAGAGTCTTCTCAAGCTCGGACTTGAAGCTGCTTGTCTCAGCCTCCGAAGCAGGGACAAACAGGAATGCCATAGCTTTATCGGTGCCGTATTCCAGGCTAATGAGCTGTTTTACGAGACCCCCTGCTGATGAAGGGCGCTTGTATATAAACAGAAGCTCAGCACTGCCGGACATGCATTGCGGCATTGCCGATCTGCTGAGCTCGAGACCCGGTATGCTGTTCACCAGCACCTTGGTGATTTGCTCAGAAGGCTTTTCCACGCACACATATGTCCTGCCATCATGCAAATCGTATACAACTGCAAATGCTCTCTTTCCTATTGAACGCACGAATTCTTTGCCAATCTCGCTAGCGCTGGGTAAAGCGTCTATCCTGAATGCCTCGTAAGATTCGATGTAGCTGTGTTTAATAAATCCCAAGTATGATCACCATCGACACAAGGATAGCGAGGTATAGGAGGGGTTTGCCTCCGACATTCCTGCTGAACGTTATATCATCCTTATTCTTAAGCATCCAAGCCGACAGAATTGCAAGAGCGACAGCATATGCGGCGTAAGGCGCGTAGCCCAGGTCAAATATAGCAGATGCCACTTTTTCCATCGCTATGATTGGCAACGCTAGGGCTGTAGCGATTATTGTTAGGATCACGTACGGCCTTGTGCCCCTCCTGCTGAGCCTTCTTACCTCCTTCAGTATGCAATCACCACTGCTGAGAATATGAAAAGCGCGACTGCGCCCTTTATAATATTGCCCAATGCTGCATTAGATAGTGTGTTGCGGCTCGGGTTAATTGTATCAAGTATACACACTGCCGAAACCAGCATAATCGCTGTGACCATGCCAATTTCAGCCATGTAGTGCAATATGTATTCAAGCATATGACACACCTGCAGCCCCAGATAAGTATGCAAGCATGAATGCGCTGGCACGCCTGGATGGAAGGCACGCCTTGCTCAACATGTTCGTTTTCGCATGAATGCCAATCACAAGTATCTTTGGCGTTTGCTTTCTATGCAGCACCCTGTGCGCTATTATGCTGAACCCGGAGATGTTGGCAATCTCTATGTTGTTGTGCTTGACCATGCTGCTTGATGTTATTCCCTTGGGCAGTAAATAGGAGTTGTTGAACAGTGCCTCGTTGTAAATATACCTTGCGCTCAGGTCTGTTAAGGCATCAGCACTTCCGTATATCGTACCGTTTATGGCTCTGAGCCCAAGCCTTTCGCCTTCGAAATGCAGCAGCGAGTCTATCTCGTCTGATGCAGGCAAGTTCTTCTCGCCGCCAATCTGCCTCCGCCTAGCGATTTTCAGGCACACTGATTGCACATCCGCAACTACGCCCTTATATCTTATTGCTTCGCTCGACTCTGATGCTGCCTCTGTGATGGCTTCAGAAAGGTCCGCAATGCCGACAGGACAGTATTCTGATGCCCTGTTGCCCCCTTCTCTGAACAACAGATGCACTTTTCTGCGTGAAATGCTTATGTCGGATAGCTTCTTGATAAAGGCATATATTAGCAGCCCTATAACTATGTATATCAGGTCCTGTACGTATGGATAGGCGTATATGCTGTCTGCTACATAATAGCCCTCGTAGTACACAGTAATTTTGCCTCCTCCGAAGCCAGGCCCGACGAGCACCGTCAGCACACCGCTTGAATTCGTCGCTGCCGACATGACTTTTCCGTTAATCAAAACACGCACGTCCGAATCTGAAAGGCGCATGCCCTTCCATGCTAGCCATATTGAAACCTTGCCGTTACCTATCTCGGTATGGTACAGGCAGAGGGCAGGGCATCCAGGCCTTGAGAAGTGGGCGAAGGAGAATGCAGCTGCAGCTATTGCTAATACGGATAGCACTGCAACTGCAAAAGCCACCTTACGTTTCATGTGCATGCAAAGACCTTTCACTATCGGGTATGCCGCACGCCTCTGTTAGCCGTTGCAGCTCTTCCTTGCTGAATCCGAATGCCTGCATCGATTCTATCACTCTGTCGATATTGTTTCCTTCCCTATCCGAAAAATACTTCATTATGTGCAGAAGCGCCTGCTGCAAGATTTCGGCTTTTTCCACAGCGCTCTTCGATTTGGCTTCAAGATCAAAGATGATCTCTGAGAGGCGGACATTTGACATGCTGAGCTCCTTTATCCTTGCCTTTAGGGCTTCTACCTTTGACAAATCGCTAGCGGTTTCGATATCCTTGGAAATGCCGCTTACTACTTCTACAATAGATGGATACGCGCGTTTCATGTCTATCTCGTAAACATCGCTTAGGTATGAAAGCAACGAAACAAAAATTGCCAGGTTTGTCCGGTAGACTCTGAGGCTGGGCTCTCTAAAGTAGAACTTCAGGGTTATTGAGCTGCTGTCTAGGCACAATATAGGTTCATTTACCAGGCTATTTTGACCTTGCTTCAGCCTGAACGCCATCATGGTTCCATGCCTTTCCTGCACAGCGTTCGGCAATGACAGAATGCGCATACGTATGATGGACTTAGGGTAGAGGGGCTTTGCGGCTACATACAGTTTTGAGTATAGCATTATGCTGCTCGCTGATTTGTCCTTGATCAACACTGCCTCACACCTCCCTTCTATATGCCTCTATTATCTCATTGTCCGGGACGCCTAAAGACCTCAGGTACACCACTATAGAACTGCGGGTTATGCCTTTGCTCGCTAATTCCCCTATCAACCCCTGAATCCCTACCCTGCCCCTGTTCTGGATTATATAATTCTCGATAGCGTGCTTTTTGCTGGCATCATCGACAATAATATCAAGCTTTTCCATCATTGTCTCAATAGGTATTGTCACTTCCATTTCGTCACCTGATATATAGCACAACGAATAGCTGGTTCCATCCACTTCGGGCACGTATACTGCCTGCCTAGGCCGGTCTTTGCCCATCGCCATTGACACTATGCAAGACCCCCTTGCCAAGCCGGCAAGTTTGGACAACATATCTCCATCAAATATTTGCGCCGACGAGAGAGTGGAGAAGTCTTCTTTATTCTGTATTCTAAAAACTATCACCGTAGCGCAGTTAGCCAGTATATCGCTGCCCATGTCGCTTGCGGTCTGACTGGCTATGACAATACCTAAGCCATATTTCCTGCCTTCCCTAAACAGGGTTGATAGCTCATCGCCGCCTAGCGCCTTCCAAGCCTCGTCAAGGACCAATATGCTCTGTTTGCTGCCCAATGCCGGAGCGGCGCCCAGGTTGCCCGCTATGTGTTTCATCAGCAGACGGGCTGCCGCCCTTTTCTTGACTTCATCTCGCATTAGGGATAGATTGATGCTTGCTGCCCCTGCCTGCATTGGTTTAGACTCGAACAACCTTATTGCAGAGGCGATCTGGCTGCTATCATCTATGCTGTATTCTGCACCGTAGAGGTAGGACACCACTCCTGAATATTCGCCATTCCAGTCTATTACCAGCACCTTCCTTCCGGAATACGAGAACCTCGAAACAAGGTTCTTCATCAAGAAGGTCTTGCCTGAGCCGCTCATGCCTATCACGCATACGTGCTGATTCAGCGCTGTTTCCACGCCTATGAATATGGGCATTGCATATATGCCGCTCCTGCCCATATATGCACTTCCTTCCGACCATCCAAGCTTCTCACTAGGGTTGAACATGCAGAAAGCCTTCGATATGGCGCTTGTGTTTGATAACTGGTATCCCATTTATGCCACCATGTTCGAACCTGTGCCCAGGAAATATACCAGCTCGTTGCCCGATATGGCCTTAACCTTATAGCCCGTTGATGCAGATATGGTGCCCGAGACCTCATCCAATCCAGATACGGCTGCAGATTCCGCAGCATACCTGTTCCCTGACTCTGCTTCGACACTCAAGTAGTATAGGGCATGCAATGGCATCCTGCCAGAAGTCATGCTCCTTATGTCGTTATCTATCTGCTCGAGCTCGCGCTTGACAGAGTTTATTTTTTGAATATTGCGCTCGCTGCCGCCTGATAGCCTCGTTATCTGGTTCTCCTTCATGTGCCTTGCTGTCTTTAAGCTGTCCAGTATCTTATCCATATTGAGCCGCTCAACCGAAAGAACCAGCTTGAAGGGCACGTTTATCCTCGCTATTATGCCTTCTAGCTTGTCTCTCGATAGCCCTTCTGAATCGGATATGTCTATAACTGCGTATGCAACTGCCGAAAAGCCCCTCTTGGTCTGCCTCACAGCAGCGTTCTGGTTGCCGCTCACCTCATAGCTGCCTATCAGCCGTATTATGCCCGTGTGCTTTACTGCAATAGGCAGAAATATGTCCCAGCCCTTGAAGAGCAGAGTACCTATTGTGAGAAGGGCTAATGAGATTACTATCGCATATGCATTGAGTGTCAATGCGCTAATGATTATACCGATTGAATACGCGGAGAGAAACGCATATGCAAGCGCATCATTTCCCATCATATCACGCTAGAATATATCGAACTTCCCAAAAGATACCTCCGTACCAAGTATACGAGCCAATTCTCGAGCTGATATTATTGTGAGTATTATGCTGAATATGGGGAATAGGAATGCCTCCATTATTAGTCCTGATATGGTATTGAGCAGGTTATTGACCAATCCTGTGAGGCTGCTAAAAAGGCTGCCTATCTCGCCGATTATCGAGGTGGCAGAGCTTGCAGTCAGATTCTGGACACCGATGCTTGCCAGTACACTGTGCTGAACGGCTGTCGAATTCTGTATGGACTGGTTTAGCGTCACGCCTGTGCTGAGTGAGTACGTGGACATCATCTGGGTGTCGAGTATATATGTAAGTGGCAATACGGCAAACAGGGCTATTGTTATTGCAAGTATTGCCCCGCCTAATCTCCTGGTGAAGTAGAACGTGCGCAGTATCAGCCCTATGGGCAGCAGTATAGAGATTGATACAGCGGCAACGAATTCCAGCAGCACGCCCTGTATTTCTAAGCTCAGCAGGGTCAACGAAAGCGCAGTTATTATGTAATTTAGCTGCGTCAGCACGGGTTGCGCCAGGGTAGTAAAACCGATAGAAACTACCACTATGCTAACTTTCAAGCCAGATATTGCAGCTATCGTGCCGTAGAGGGCGCTGACAGGAAGAAGAAGCGACATGACGCTGTCGAGAAGCGACGGATAGCTATGGCCGGCGAATTCCACAGGGTACATACCAACTAGGTAGTTGTGCGCAAAGCATATCGCCTGGTTTGCATTCAGCGGTGCAGTGCAGCTCATGGGTATCCCAGAACTGGTAGTTATACTGTTGATTATTCCGGATATTAGTCCGCCAGGCAGGAATGATACAACTAAGATGCCTACAATTACCCCATTTATTAGCGATTGGTACAGCTCGGTCTTGCCTATTTCGGTAAGCTTGCGGTCCTGCAGGGCTATCCCGATGCCCAAGACTATGCCCGATACTGCAATCATTATTGAGACTATGCCTATTGCGATATAGTACCCCGAAAAGACCATCTCTGCACCCTCAGGATGACATATTAGCTACAGTCATGTTTGTAAGCAGATGGCTGGAAGCAGATGCCAGTGTTGTAGATGCAACGCTGAGTATTGCAACGACTATCGCACCTATTATTATGTTAATTGATGTAGTATGGAAATTTGCCTTCTTATCTGGAGGAAGCATCTGGCCTATGGCGTAGAATATCCCCGCTATTATGAACAGTATGGCGCTTAGAGCAGGGCCTATTTGCGACAATAGGGCCTTTATGTACCCGATTTCAGATATTATGCCATTGCTGCCAGCCGCATATGTGGTGCCGCTAGCCAATACCAGCAGCACCATAATTGGAATCATTATATACCTTATCATGCTTAGTGTTTTGCCTGCTTTATCCAATGCCCTCGGCATATTCATATACTCACCTACAAGAATTATACTATAGTATCTAATCATAGAGTTAAATATATATTTAAAGCTTCCTATTATATAGCCTTTGCGCTGCAATGTATCAGAGTATCTTAAAGGCTTTTTCTGGGCTATTGATGTCCTTTTTATAGCTTTTTAGGTAAATATTAGATGTAAATAACAACTTCAATGATATATATGAGCAGTTTCGCAGAGTTAGGATTGAAAAATGACGTAGTGGCAGCACTAGAGAAAGCAGGATTTGTTGAACCCACAGAGGTGCAGAGCAAATGCATACCAGAGGCAGTCAGGGGCAAGGAGATATTGGTAAAATCAAAGACAGGCACAGGGAAAACCCTGGCTTTTCTTACGCCGATATTCGAAAAGCTAGAAAAAGGCACGCATTCCGTCAGCGCGATAGTGTTGGCGCCCACCAGGGAGCTAGCACTTCAGATAGAATCCGTTGCTGAAAATATAGCCAGGCCATTGGGCTATCGCGTTCTCACAGTATATGGAGGGGTATCGCTTAATCCGCAGATAGAGGACCTCAGGCACGGCGTAGACATAGTAGTGGGAACGCCAGGGAGGGTGCTTGACTTGATAGAAAGGGGCGACCTTAACCTCCACAAAGTTAAGTTCATGGTCCTTGACGAAGCGGACATAATGCTCGATATGGGATTCATAGACGACTGCGAGAGGATAATAGAACAGACTCCTGAGGAGAAGCAGATGATGATGTTCTCCGCTACGATACCGATAAAAATCAAGAATATAGCTTCGACCTACATGCACAACGTTACATACGTGGATATGAACACCGATGAGACCTCAATAGTGGAAAAGATAGAGCACAACTACGCAGTCTCGAGCAGTTCGTACAAGTTCTCGACGATACTTGCGTACCTAGCGAAGTATAAGCCCAAGAAGGCGATCGTGTTCACCAATACGCAGAGGTCGGCAAGCATGCTCAACCACATACTGCATAGCCAATCCATAAATTCCGCAGTGCTGCACGGAGGCATGACACAGCAGAAGAGGAGGATGGCAATAGACAAGTTCAGGTCTTCACCGGAAGGCATGCTCATAGCGACCAACGTGGCGGCTAGGGGCATAGACATAATGGATGTTGGAGACATTATCAACTTCGATGCCCCAGAAGACCCGATAGTGTATATACATAGGGTAGGAAGGACCGCTAGGATGCAGAATTCGGGCAGGGCGTTTACCATCTTCGGCTACGACCAGAGAGATCTCATATACGATATAGAGGAATTCTGCAAGATAAAATTTAGGAAGGTAGACCTAGACATAGAAAAATTCAAAGGGATAGACTTCGGGAGAGAGATATCCAAGTTCAGGGAGAGCTACGAGTACAAGAGCCTCGGAGGCAGGAACTTCGGGAGAGATAGGGGTAGAGGCAGCAGCGATTATAGGAGCCCTAGAAGGGACAACAGGCCCCATGGAGGCTTCCGCAGAGGACCGAATAGGCACCCAGGAGGGGAAAGGCACCAACAATGATTTGCCAATGCGGCTGTTTTCATCTTTCCGCTCGTTTTTTATAGCTGTATTGTTATATTAGCATTATGGCCGAGAAGAAAACGCTGTCCAACCATGTAATAATCTGCGGTTATGGGAGGGTAGGTGAGAAGGTAGTCGATGTGCTTTCCGAGAATAACATAAGCTTCATCATAATAGAGCTCAATGCGGAGAAGGCTGCATCGCTTAGGGAGAGGGGCTACAATGTGCTGCAAGGAGATGCTACTATGCTCAGCGTGCTCAAGGCTGCTTCTATAGTCACTGCTAAAGCCATAGCTATAGTCATGGACGACGACGCGAAGAACCTTTTTACCATACTCACAGCTAGGGATATAAACAAGAATATATTCATAGCCACACGCGCGAATGACGCCTTCCTAAGGGAAAAGCTCATAGAGGCGGGGGCAGATTTCGTCGTGATGCCGCAGAAGAGCGCAAGCCACGAGATACTCAAGGAACTTGGACTAGGGTAAGACCAGTAGATTTTATGGAATCCAAAGCGCAGGTCATCGAGAAGGAGGAATCCGAATTCGCAAAGCGCACCATACCCATAGTGCTCGTTTTCGCAATAGCCTACCTGGTGTGGTCAGTATACGTGCTGCGCGGTATAACTGGGAGCATGTATACGAGCCTTTATTATACTGTGTCGACGCTGATGGACGCAGCCGGCTTCGTGCCGCAGCTGGGCTATGTAGCTATAAGCAGCTCGTCTTTCTATCCATTCTTCCTAGTGCTCTTTTTGGATGGAATAGCAAAGATAATCATAGTTGGCTTCCTCGTAGCGTCGCTGATACAGCTGATATCCAGCATAGACCTTAGGTCCAGGGTCAAATCATACAGGATAAAAAGGCTCAAGAACCACATCATAGTATGCGGCTATACGAACTTTTCAGACAGGCTTATGCTCGACCTGAGGGCCAAAGGCAAGGAATTTGTGGTGATAGAGAAAAACCCTGTCAAAGTGGATATGCTGCGGGACATCAACTACCCAGTATTGGATGGCGACTTCACCAAGGAGGGCTATCTGTCCATGGCTTCAATAAAGACAGCGAAAGCAATAGTGTTCGATACTGATAGCGATTTTGAGAACTTGCTCGGCATCATAGCAGCGAAAAGGGTGAACAAAGGCTTAAAGGCGATTGCGAAAGTGGTGCATGAGGATTCTGTAACTAAGATGATGCGCGGCGGCGCTGATGTATGCATATTGCCAGAGGCATTGTCTGGCATAGAAATAGGCGAACGCCTAGTAGGAGCGGTGAAAAAATGACCCAGATGAAGAACAGGACACTGTACATATTCATATTGCTGATAGTAATGTTCTTCTCCATATCATTCCTTTCCGCGCTGGCCTCTAAGGTGGGCATTTTTAGGGCATTAATATGGAGCGTGCTGGATATGCTCGATGTTTCGTACCCAAACATAATACCGTATGCGCTAGGCGCATCAAATCCATTCATACTCATAGGAGATGTAGCTGGGGCTTTAGCATTCGCCCTGATGGCAGTGGCTCTTGCAGGATGGTTCTTTGATTTTATACACCATGTCAATATAAAGGAGAAGAGGACAATATCCAAGATAAAGAGGATGAGGAAGCATACCATAATTGCACCATTCAATAAATTTGCCGAGGCGCTTCTCGACGATATGGACAGCACAGGAAAGCCTTATATTATACTTACGGATGACGAGCGGGATGCTAGGTACTTATATGAACGGTCGAAGCTTGTGCTTGTGGGCACCATCGGATCCGTGGAGCTGCTAAAGGCTGCTGGCATAGACAATGCGGGCACTGTTATACTCTGCAGCGACGACGACACACGGAATTCGCTTATTGCAGTCACTGTAAAGTCGCTAAACAGCAAGGTCCACGTAATAACTAGAGCGGAGAAAGAGGAGGATCTCCCTAAATTGATAAGGTCTGGCGCGCACAGAGTGGTGCTTCCTGAGATAGCTGCGGGGGTAGAGATAGGAGAAAAGCTAAAGGACATAGTCAGAAGCAGCTAAGGCCAGATGCCGCACGAGGCGCAGGTAGCTGCAATCTCATTTTGTATTTTCCTTTTCAAGCATATTCCGAGTCTTTTTCAGCCTCCTCTCATTATCGCGTATCTTGTACCCAATGAACGGCAGGAGCAGCGAGTTAAGCAGCTCATGCTTGCCTGAATCCATATCGTTCTTTCTTGCAGCAGCTTGGTAGTATACGTGCTTTGCTTCAAGAGCCATCCCTCGTGCTCTTCCGGAGCCCTTCGGGTATTGTCACTTTTAGCTGCCATGCACATCACTTGCCTTTACTGGAAGTGCCCCCTGAATCTTTTTTCTCTTTCCCTTCCTTTTGCTGCTGCTCTTCAGCATTCCTCCTTTCATCATCTTCCTTTTTCTCTTTAGCCTTTTGTTTTTCTTCTTTTTCTTCGGCTTTTTGACTTTCTCTCTGCTTCTGTTTCGCATTCTCCTCCTCGTCTACTTTCTTCTTCTGCTCTTCAATCTTCTTCTCACGCTCTTGCCTGTCCTTCTCTTTTGATATGAAGTTGTTCGTCTTCTTTATATGGCTATTTACAGACCTAATCTTGTCACCAGTAAATCCAAGCGAGAAAGACGCCCACACCGCTCCGGCCCCGCCCTCCTTAATCCTGTTTGCTTTGTCCTCCACATCCTTCTTCAGCTCCTCCTTCTGTTTGTTAAGGTTGTTCAAGTGCTGGTTGAGCCTTGCTTCACGCTTCGATGTGGTACCTGAGGCATTATTATTGCTGCCTGCGCCCTGGCCGGTTGCGCCTGGACCGCCCACACCGCCCGCTGTTTTTGATTGCCCTCCAACGTCTGCCCCAGGCTTAGAAAGCATAGAATCAGGTGAATTATTTGTTTTCCAAGCGTTGCGCTGCCTCCAAGCATTGCGTAGAGTAGGAAGTGTAAATTTGGTAACAGCATATGCAGTAGCTGCGGTAACCCCGTATCTGTCGCCTATCTGCTTCATGCGCTTTACTTGGCGCTCTGCTTCTGCGCTCTTCTCTTCATCGGACATTCCAGAGTACTTGTTCAGGTGCTTCCTGCTGGAGAACCCACCGGCCAGGTTTTTCGCAGCTCTATCGCCTGCGCTCTTCATAAACTTATCTTCAGATTCCCTGCGCAATTCTTCTTTTAATCCAACAGGCTTTCCTGCCGCTCCTGCACCCGCTTTGCCGCCGCCCTTCCCAGCTTCACCATACAGTATCTCCCTCTTCTCTTGACGGTACTGCTTTCTGCCATACTTAAGCCTGTACTGCTTCAGTTCCTGGTTCTCCTCCTTGCGTTTGTATATCTCGCCGATCTTATCGTGTTTCATTGCCCTTATCTCCCTGCGCTCATTCTTTGAAGCTGGGCGCAACTTGTTGCCTTTTTCATCGTATAATGTTGGAAGCCTCTCATGTAGCTTTTCATTGCTGATACGGACCGCGCCCCTATAACGCACGGCTGAAGCAACACCAACTGCGCCGCCTATTACTGCGCCTGCCGTAGCTGCGCCAGGAATCCATATGCGCTTGCCCCCTCTCCCTATATAAAGCATGCCTTTAGCGTATCCAAGCCGTCCAGGCCTATCATACTTAGCTTGGCCAAATTTTCCGTTTTTGGCTCTAATGCCTGCGGCGATGTCATTATGCATATCCATCTTTTTTCCAAAAGATCCTGCCCTTTTTCCTGCTGTTGAGGCCCTCCTTTGATTTACCCGCCCCGCCACTGCCCTTATACGAGTGAACCTTGTAGCGAAGCGGACCTTCTTTTCGGCATTGCCGCCCTTGCCGCCTCCGATGCCAGAGATTGGAGTGCGCAGCGTTCCCTGATTGCGCACCCTGCCTAGCATGCGCTCCCTTACTTTGCCACGCATGGCCAATGCGCCGCCAAGAGCGCCGAACTTTGTAGCGCCTTTTGCTACTACTCCCCCTTTGCCTTTCCTATTTACCTTCGCAGCTACACCCTTCTTCTTCTTTCGATTAGCAGCACGCTGCTTTATGCGTGCAGCACCCTTCGCGCCTCCTGCGCCATACTTTCTGCCCCTTAGACCTTTTGCTCTTCCTTGGCCCATTCCAGATGTAAAGCCCATTATCGCCCCAAAGCCAAGGAGATCAAATATGTCGGTGCCCCTTGTCAAGCCTGCAGCGGCAGCTATTAGAATGATTATAAGGATTACTGGTATGAGCACGTATATTGCGTTGAAGCTCAGCAACACAGGTATTATGGCAAGCATTCCTATCATAGTAATAAACGCTTTTCAGATATATATAACTGCTCACTTTGTTCTACGCTTGTACGATAGCACTATTATTAGCAGTATTATTGCAAATGTTATGGGCAGCTCTATGCTGCCAAAGCTAAGTGCATAGCTGCCTATTGGAAATGATGCAGCTGTTTGATTAGGCGCATAAGTATATGTGTATTCTGTGTAAGGGTTGTAATTGAAATCAGAGTAATCCGCAGAAAGCCCCAGAGGCGTCTGATAGTATGTGTTGGGCTGAGGCGTGGGCGTTCCGTAGTAAACAGCTATCACCTTTGCCGTGCCCGTGCCGCATACAGGGAATTTGAGGCTGAATCCACCCGACGAATTAGTGGTTGCGGTGCCTACGTATCCAAGCTGTGATGTGAGTATGCCTGTGCCATTATCAAATTGAGGCAGGCAGTATTCTGTATTGCCGCTTGCAGTAGTGCCTGTAGTGGGCAGGCCATAATTGCCATATATATTGCAGTTGTAATTGGTTACGTTCAAAAGGCTCTTCGGCTCTGGAGAACACTCTCCTGAGCTGTTATATTGTGTATGGAAAGATGGATAAGTCAGAAATGAATTGCCGTTAGGCGCAGGTGAGGTCTGTGATGCATTTACTGGGTTGGCCAATATGCATATTGAAGTGGGGCTGAATGCACACATCTGCTGGTACTCTGCGTAGGAGGACGCAGATTGCGACGAATATGATGAGTTATAGAAGTTTATGTTGCTGTCGTAATATACGTATATTTCTGAACCCGAGGGCAGAGGCGCTGGCAGGTATGAAAATATCGATGGATAATAGCCAGCTACCCCCGTTACGTTTATGGTTGTTTCGTTAGCATTGGTTGGGCTGACTACTGACTTGGGGTCTAAGGTTATTGAGGTAATGTTGGCTATATCAGCATCAAGCGGCATATATATTGTGTTGTTGAACTGGTCAACGAAAGTATAAACCAAGCGGTTATACCCTAGAGAACTGCTATCGCCCTGTAGGCTGAGAAGAAGGCCATCTTGTATTGACTCCCTATGGTATATTGTGTATAGCTGCACGAATGACGAGGCAGCGCCATTCACAGATGAGTTTGAATAGGCTATTAGGCTGTTGTACGGAAACGCATTGTATTCATTATAGTATGCACTACCCGAACCGACACCAGTTTGAAGGGCGTTAGAAGGTAATGGTATGGATTCCTCAGTATAATAGGCAGGGAGGTTTTCCTGGTATTCTTTTCCGCCAGATTGCCATGTATATTGTTGCAGATATTCATTAACTGCATAATTGAGCATGTGCGTCTGGTTGACCACTAATGGCGTATACATCTGGTAATTGGATTGAGGAGATACACTCTGATTCACATATATTTCACCAAATATCCGGTTGGTGAATATCTTGAAGTTGAGGTATGGGGGTAGTATTGCATTTGCATCTGATACATTAGGTATGTAGTATTTATTTGCTTGCGATACGTATTTCACATATGTTGGCCCGCTTTCAACAGTCTCATTTATGCTGCTTGGAAGCACATCGGCTTGAGCATAGCCGTATGTCACATTCGTCTGGATAAAGTTGCCCCCATTACCGGGATAATTAGTATATGATGGGCAGGATCCTCCCCCACTTACAGATACGCCTGGAGTTGGGTATGGGCTCCATTCCTGCACTATTGTATAAGATTCATTGAACGGTATGAGGAAATAGCCGCTTATGGAGCTCTTTAAAAATGTCTGCGGCACTGTCAATGCGCTAGTTGCAGCCGATGCAGAGCTTGTAGTAGTAGCAACAATTTGGTTTGCAAGCAATGAATTACCCTGCAATGAGTTGCCGCTGCTGCTTGACGTGCTCGAAGAACCAGTGTTGTTTGCAGATGGAAATGCAGACCCGACTATATTGGATAGCACGATGTACTTTGCAGGAGAGCCTAGGTTCTCAGCATACTTGAAGGAGCTAGGCACGCCGAACAACGGACCACTCATTGAGCTGAGTGTCTCACCTATAACGCTATTATACGGTACGTCGATGCATGGATTGCTGTTGGCGTTCGTAGTATTAAGGTAACAGGTGAAGCTCATATTTGCAAGTAGCGATGGGCTGGTATAGTTGCTTATATCCATATCCATTGTTAGCAGTTCAGTATATTCTGCATTAGTCGTACTAGTAGATGTGCATGTCCCTGGCTCCCTAGCAGTGCCGCAAGAGTATGTAGTAGTGGATGTTAATCCAGATGCATGTGCTAATAGATATCCCGTATTATTGAAATTCGATGAGAAATATATATTTGGTATGGCACCTGTGTATACCATCGGGCCTATGGGCAGATAGCCATTGCTTCTTGAACCTATGGTGCTTGGGGTATAGGTGCAATTCGCAACACAGTATGATATATAGCTGTTGGTGCCTATCGATATGTTTGCCGACAACGGCCATCCATATGGTGGGTATGCTGTGCTAGTATATCCTGTAGATGTAGCAATTGCATTTGGATTCAGAGGCAGCACATCTGGTATGTGGGATGGGTCTATCGGCACTTCTGTATCGTTCGCCGTGAATGCCCTTAACATGAGTATAGTTGAGGTGTAGCCATTGACATCAAAAGTCCAATTGTCGAGCACATATAGTATGCCATCGGATTCTGAAATCGCTATTGGATGCTGATTGAACGTGCTGTCCACGGCATTGCTACCTACCGCGCTCGCCTGCTGCTTGTAGAAGTTAGCTACCCTCTGGCTATGATACGGGCCTCCATCTGCAAGATACTTTGTTATGTTTAGCACATACGTGCTGTTCTCATATGCAAGGCTCATGTTGCCTAAGAATGTGAGATTGAGTGAATGGAATATAGTGATGTTGCCCTCGTTTTGGTTTGCCAAGTAGAGGTACTGCCCACCAGGGGATACTGCAAACTCGTTTGATATCATCTGCTGGAATTTGCTTAATCTTGTCTCGTTGGCAGTGCCATTAGCCAAAAGGTATCCCAGCACCAAGTCGCCATTATTTATATCCTTGCCTTCTAGGAATACGTCGTTGGCATAATCCGAAGTTATAGCGCTAGGTGTGAAACTGAAGGTTCCCTGACTGTTGGCTTTACCGAATAGGCCAAAGAAGCCGCCCGATATGCCAAACAGACCGCCATTAACCGTAGACAAACTGGTTTCGCCTATGATGTACAAGTTGGCGGATTGCTCTGTAAGCGTATTGTTCCAGTACGTTTTCCATTCGCTGAGCCAGTTCTGCTTTGCACTCTGGACATTTGTTGCAGCATTGTAGGGTATTGTTTGGTAGCTATCTATGACATTGGTGCTGAAAGGCACGCCGTCAGGCTGAAGGTTAGATATGTTATACTCGCCCTGCGGCACGAATCTCAATATGTAGAGGTTTGATTTAGTGTTGGTGCTAGCGCAGAACCAGCCGCTGCAACTGTCGCTGTAGTTTATTAGGAATATATAGTCATTTGGAGATGCAGATATGAACCCAGGGTTGCCTATGGTTTTTTCCTGATACCCACCTAGATTACTAAACAAACCGAGCAGCGAGCTGGAATCGCTGCCAAGGTTCGCCGCTTGGGTAGAATTTAAAGCGTTTAGGAAGTGGATTGTAGGCTGGCTGGCCAGACCATCAGGCTGCGGATTGCTTATCGCAGTTACATTTAGCGGGTATTCGCTGAACTTGCCATTTACCGTAGCGAAGAAGGCTGAACCGGTAGATGTTGGGAAAGGTTCAAGGTATTTATTTGGATTCAGGTAGTTATGTGGGCTATACATATCGTATGAAAGGTTAAGGTAGCCAACTTTATTGTTAAGATTGCTAAAGGTAGTGGGCATTGTTATGTTATACAAGAAATAAGGAAGTATTGTAGTATTGGTATATCCGATTGCCTTGAAGGCATAGCCCATGTAGTAGTTTTCTGAACAGCCTAAGCCTAAGATATCGCACGATGATTGAACCCAGTATGAAATCCAGTAATTATTACCCGCAGCGCCTGGAGTTACGTTTATGTAGAGATTGTTGCCAGGATAGGTATTGCCATCATAATAGACAGTGGCTGAATCACTCGAAACAAGGGCGTAATCGTGGCCATTCGCGCACTGGACAGTAGTACCGGAAGGCTGGAAGTAGAATATACTATCATCGCTGTTATTGGTATCGCTCCATAGCTGGTATGCGCATGAATACCTTGAACTTAGGAAGCCAGTTGGAACAGTTTCGCTGGTGTTGGTGTTTGTAGACTGCTCATAAGGAGAGCTAGTCTGGCCGTTGTTTATAACATAATTCTTCGAATTAGTATTGCCTATCTGCGACGGTATTATTATCCTCGAAGTGTTGAGGTAATTTACAAAAGCATTCACTGTATAGTTGTAGTAGTACCTGCATGTTTGCCCATTATTAGTTGTCTGGAAATATCTATCGTATATATGCTGTTCATCGGATAGGACATTGAGGCCATTGTTATTATTGGATAAATTGAGATCAGCATATTCACTGTGCCATGTCCATAAGCCCTCTTGCGTAACCGCTGGCGTAGTTGAGAATATATATGATTGGGTATCATAATTTGATGAGATATTATAATGCGTTGCACCTTGTATGTTTGCCTCGCCAGAATACCCTAGGTTTTGCACTCTGCCCCTTGCCACACCGCTGAGCTGCAGCACATCGTTGGATGTTGCATAATTGTTTTTGTTCCAGTTAGTATTTACAGTGAGCGTAGCAGTAGTGGTCAAGCTGCTAGAGCTTGCTAAGCATCTATCGCCGCCTATGAAAGAGGCATTATCTGATGTAAAATACTCGTATGTATCATAAAGTATTACGCCATTGGGCAGTGTTGTTGATAGATCTGGTGCCGATGGGCAGGTAAGCAGCCAGCCCGAATTGTCAGAATTGTATTGCAATACAGAAGATGTGACTGGAGTAGCACTTACGCTACCTTGCTGCGTAACAAAGCTACCAGATCCTGCATCCGGATAATTTGTTGTTATTGATTCATATGTCTTGAAGGTGCATGATCCGCTTGATAGGGTACCTGTGCACTCGCTTGGAAGGGTCCTAGAATTAACGTATACAGTTGCACTCCCATAAGCAGTATCGCCGTTCGCATCCTGAACAGCGAGTGTTACCGTATACGTTCCCTCCTACATAGAATGTAAACGCATTTCCTTGCTCTAGATAATCGCCAGAGCTCTGTGTTATTGCCTGGCCATTAAGCTGCACAGTATAGCCTTCATATGTATATGGAGGCGAACCGTATGGGTAGCCACCCGTTGTGTGATTGGTAAAGTCCACATAGCCGCTTGTAGGGCCGGCTTTCACATTTGCAGAGCTGGCAGAAAGTGAAACGGTTAAGTTCTGGAACTGTGCAACGTAGTAGGCATTGCAAGGGCCACCGTTGTTCTGGGCGTTTTCACAGTATGATACATAATAATAGTCTGGTGAGCCAGATAGGGTAAACAGGTTATTTAGAGGCAGGACAGGCTCATTTTCTGGATTATCGCTAGTAGCATTTATTATTGATACTGTGTTGTTATATATGAGCGTGAAAGAGTATTGGGAGGAGCTGCTACCGCCGCTTCCGCCGCCTCCATGTGTTGATATAAATGATGCTGAAGGGTCTGGGCATGTATAGACATTGCCTACAACATTTGCATCCCATAGGGTCTGGCTACAGGCATTATTGAAATTGGTGGCGCTGTAATTGACCATGCACTGGAGAGTATTGTTTATGTACAAGAAGCCAGAAGAGCCTTGGTAAGCTCCATCGAAATTGCAGACGCTAGTTGCGGAGAATTTGGGCAGACTGCCAGTAGGATATATAGAATTGCCCTGCAGGGAGGTTGCAATGCTGCTGCCAGCAAGTGATAGGAGTAGCATACCGACCAATATCGCATACATGTATGCCTTATGCCCTTTCATCTAAACCCTTTGATCACTTCCTTTTGCCCTGTTGTTAATATATCCATGCACATATTTTAAGCTTTTCCGTATATATCTGTAGGGGCGTATTAGATGGATATTGACAATGATTTGCACTGGATAGGC
>JBMFWP010000014.1:0-18369 GCA_049965155.1 Candidatus Micrarchaeia archaeon
TTTTGCCTTGGTTTCTCTTCTTTTGAGGCTTATCCTACTGTTCTTTTCCTTATTTGTCATTTATACCTGCCTTGATTCTCGACGTATTTTTTAACACGTCCAGCGTAAATATTTATTATAACCATAAATACTTTTCTGTAATGCATTTTGCTCGCTTTCATCCCCCAGCTTACGCAGTGGGACTTCCCGCTCGCAAGTGTTAACAAAATCCAGCAAATGCCCCCTGCGCCCAATCCGAGGCGAACCATATTTAAAAGCTTTTGCTAAATTGTTTCGCAAGGTATAAATATATCCTAAGAGTGACGTAATACTATAATGTAAGATTGCAGCGAGCGTTCGTTCTGCAAGTTACAGAATGTTATTATAATATAAGGATTTAATAAATAGCTGTGCAGGGATGGCGGAGCCTGGTCAAACGCGACGGACTCAAGATCCGTTGGCTTAGGCCTGCGGGAGTTCAAAACACGTTGAACAAATCTCCCTCCCTGCACTCTATTTGTTGTTATGTTTATAGGTGTTCCAAATGGGTGCTAAAAAGATGCCGAAAAGTAAATCTGCCAAAAAGAAGTCTGCCCCGTCAGCTAGGGCAAAGCCTGCGAAGAAAGGGAGGATATATGACATACCGCATTATCCTCAGAGCGAGGAGTTTACGAGCGCAGGCGCCTGCGCAATGATGGTATTAAAATACGTGAACAAGAGCTTCAAGCCAAAGAAGGATGAGCTTGAGGAGCAGGCTATATGGCAGGAGGCTGTGAGCGGCAGCGTATGGCATGGCTCGAGGCACGGCCTCGCATATGCCCTTGCAAAAAGGGGCGTAAAGCCGCAGATAGTGAGCAATGTCAAAGACGAGGGCTATGAGAAGAAGCTCGCTGTTTTCGAAGGCATAAACATAGACACGCTGCACGCATCGTTCGAGGAGATAAAGAAAAAGGCTAAGGATATGAACATAAAGGAGAGCTACGGAACTGCATCAATAAACTCCATAAAGAAGCACATAGACAACGGCATGATACCGATAGTCATAGTGGATGCAAACGCGCTCAACCCGAAGCAGAACATAGAGCCTTCGCCGCAGTGGGTGGTGGTGAAAGGCTATGACAAGGATCTGTTCTACATAAATGACCCCTACACGGACAGCACGGTATCAATGGAGCCAGAGCAGTTCAAGGAGGTCCTCGGCTTTGAGAACGAGTACAATGTGATACTTGTGCCTTCAAGGAAAGTGAGCAAGTAAAGATTATCTTTTTTGGGCGGTTCATGCGCCCAAAGCCTTTTTTATCTCTTCAGCATACCTGCTGTTCTGCTTGTCTAAGCTGAAGCTCCTCCTCGCAAATTCCGCGGCGCGCCTGCCCATGCGCTCCAAGGTGCTAGCATTAGAATACATCGCATAGAACTTCTTGGCAAAATCGTCAGCATCGCCATACTTATATACTATGCCGTTTTCGCCATCCTTCACCATGCTTTCCTTCTTATCCTCTGATATTACTGCATTGTTCCTATTGTTGAGCAGCACAGGTATGCCGCAAGCCATCGCCTCGACGAAGGCCCTCCCTGGGCTCTCCCACTCTGATGCGGATACATAAAAACCACTATTGTTGTACATCTTGACAAGCTCCTTGCCCATGACAGAGCCGAAGAACATGATATTCCTATCGAGCCCTAAGGCCCTGACCTGCTTCTTATAATTCTCTGAATCAGGCCCATCACCTACAATCCTGAGCAATTCTCTGCCCAAGAGCTCTGGATGCGCATCTATCACTTTACGCATTCCATGGATCATGAAAGCAATGTGTTTTTGCCTCTCATCCAGCCTGCCTATGTATATGCCTCCCAGATAGCTTTTTGTAAAGCCATTCAGGGGCATATATCCTGTGTCTATTGCCAGACCTATATATGTAATCCTAGTCTTCTTTCTGAAGAATCTTGCCGCATGGCCCAGCTCAGGCAATGTGCTTATATACGTATTGAGCCACCGCTGCATCAGGTGGCAGATATAGATGGTTCCGAGCGATCCCAAGAACGATGTGCTTCCCGCCGCCTCGCTTCTACCTGCTGTCTTCGATGCCCTCTCAAGCAGCACAGATAAGAATCCCAGCCATAGGCTTCTCCGAAGCGCGTATGCATTATTGGAGATTATGTTCGCCCTGTCTATATATATAGTCTTAGTATTTGGGTGTGTCTTCTTGTACTCATCAATTATTGGCACATCCATCCTAGAATTGAGCACAATCAGGTCATAGTCTCTCTTGAAGAAATTAGGGTTGTATACATTGATAAGCCTACCCTTAAAAAGAAACCTTCTGGCAATCATCCTATAATAATCCTTAGCCGAATGTCTGCCATTGGCGAATACTTTCTTAGCGTTTATCGAATTATGCAGCCCCATCTTTGAGAAGTCGCCCAACAGGTCTATGTCGTAGATGCCTAGCTTGCTCAGATAGCCGTACATGAGTGCTATGCCCTTCACAGACCCGCCGAAGGTATTGTAAGAACCAGAATCCATCAGCAGTATCCTTTTCTTGACTCCCAAAAAACCATCCAGCTATTCCAATTATTGATGAAATACGCATCCAGGATTTATAAATGTGATTATTTGAGCAATTTTGCACAGCACCTTTTTACTAGAATGCTTTAGCAGAAAACCCACGATTTCAATCGTGGGATGAAAGCGAGCCGAAAGTTATATAAGTATTAATACCATATAAGTGTGGTAAAACCTACCGAAGGGCATTCGGGAAGTCAAGCCTGTGGAGACGGCGTAAGGCCTTCCGCAAGAAAGGCAGTTGCCTGGGAAGCAGGAACTATATGCTTCGAACATGAAGCATTCGCAGAAGGAAACTTCGCAACGGATGTAGATGAAGCTGGAAGCCCACGAATTTATTCGCGGGAGGATGCCACAAACCTTAAGAGGAAAAGAGTAAATACGCTATACTGCTTAGATGTTCAATTAGGTGAAATTATGTATCCAAACATACAGGCATATGATAGGGGTGTGATGTTCAGTCCTGATGGCAGGCTGTTCCAGGTAGAGTACGCACGCGAAGCCGTTAGGAAGGGCGCTACTGCCGTAGGCATAGTGACGCAGAAATCCGTCGTGTTCGTCGCGCACAAGAACATAACAGAGCCTCTTGCGGTGCCAAGCTCGCTGCAGAAGGTATTCAGGATAGACTCATACATAGGCGCGACCTACTCGGGCATGGCATCCGACGGCCTCAGGGTAATAAACCTCATGCGCTCCAAGACGCAATCGCACAGAATGGTATATGATGAGACGCAATCTGTAGAGACTGCATCAAGGGACATCTCAGAAGAGATGCAGATGGCTACGCAGTACGGAGGCATAAGGCCATACGCGATATCGCTTCTTGTAGGGGGCATAGATTCCGAGCCGCACCTCTTCGAGGTGGAACCAGGTGCATCATTCTTGGGCTATAAGGCAGATGCGATAGGCAGCGGAAAGAAGATAGCTGAGGATATACTTCAGAAGGAATACAAGGACGGTATGCCCGATGAAGACGCTATAAGCCTAGGCCTGAAGATAATAGGCAAGAGCACGGACGGGAAGAAGCTGCAGAGCGACAACGTCGAAGTCGCTACTATAGAGAAGGGCAAGGGCTACTCTAACTTCACGCTCGAGCAGATAGAGAAATATCTGTGATCAACCTGGCGCATATGCATGTCAAGCAAGACGGTAGTAGTCAAGTACGCGCGCAACGGTGAAACGTTCGAGATACTGGCAGACGCCGACATGGCTTATGAATATATAACGGGCAAGCGCAGCGACCCGCTCAGTGTTCTCGATACCGAAGAGATATTCAAGGACGCGAAAAAGGGCGAACGGCAGAGCGAAGACAAGGTCAGCAAGGCCTTCGGCACCAACGACATTGCAAAGGTGGTCGACATAATACTGAAGAACGGCAACGTGCCAATAACCACCGAGCAGAGGGGCAAGATGGTCGAGGAGAAGAGGAAGCAGATAATAGACCTGATAGCTACTAACTCCATAGACCCGAGGACCGGTGCGCCAAACCCTCCATTGAGGATAGAGAACGCGATGAAAGAGATAAAGGTATCAATAGACCCGTTCAAGCCAGCATCCGAGCAGGTCGAAAGCATAATAGCAAAGCTCAGCCCCATACTACCAATAAAGTTTGCAACGGCCAAGATACAAGTTACTATACCTGCTGATTCGGCCAACAGGTGCTACGGCATACTGAAGAGGTTCGGCTTAAAATCGGAGGAATGGCTCTCTGACGGCAGCCTTCGAGCAGTTTTGGAATTCCCTGCCGGCATGCAGAACGATTTCTTTGACAGGATAAACAAAGCTACCCAGGGGCGTGCAGAGACCAAGGCATTATAATCTGTGGGCTTGGCGAGCCAATACGATAAAGCCCAAACCACTGGTTTTTTACCAAACTCAGCGTAAAACCAGTGCCATTTACAAGTAGGATATGCACCACCATAACCTATAATAATTTTGCTCGCCATAATACCCTATATAAAGATAAAAGCAATTCGTAGAAGGAAACTTCGCAACGGATTGCAGATATGAACCATAAACTACCGAAGGGCATTCGGGAAGTCAAGCCTGTAGAGACAATGTAAGGCCTTCCGCAAGAAAGGCGGTTGCCGAGGAAGCAGGAACTATATGCTTCGAACATGGAGCATCCGCAGAAGGAAACTTCGCAACGGATGCCGATGAAGCTGGAAGCCCACGACCCCGGTCGCGGGAGGATGTCACATTAGTCTGATAAATAATATATGGGTGTTATTCCTTATCGATGGCTATCGCCACAGTGAGGTCCTATAATCTAGGCTTTTCAGCGTGCTAGCATGCGTTCAAGGTCAATTAAACCAAATTCAAAGGTGTTTTTATAAAAAGCATAATATTTCCAGGAGAGACGATAACAAAGGGCCAGAAAAGGATACCTGGCACATTCATAGAGGACGGCAATACCGTGGCCGCGACATTGTTCATATCTGACGGCAGCAGCTCGATACCGCTTGAAGGCAGCTGGTCGCCGAGGCGCGACGATCTGGTCGTAGGCAGCATAGAGGGAGTTAGGAACAACGTTTATACCGTGAACCTCTCGCACTTCGGCCGCGGGCTTATAATAGGTGGCAAATACGAACGCTATTCCTTTGAGCCCAATGATGTCATAGAGGCAAAGGTCAAGGACGTTGAAGACCGTTCCACAGTTATACTCGCGTATCCGAGGCCGCTCCAGGGTGGCATAACCATAAGCGTGAAGCCTTCGAAGATACCGAGGGTAATAGGCAAGGAGAATACTATGATAAACCAGATATCCGAGCTCACTGAGACAAGGATAGTGGCTGGCAAGAACGGCCTTGTATGGATAAAGGGAAGGCACGTGCCGCTTGCCATGAAAGCTATATCGATAATAGAGAGCGAGGCTCATACCTCTGGCTTGACAAACCGGATAAAAGCCCTGCTGGAAAGCGAATTGGACAAGAAGTGATAATATGGGTTCTCTACTTAACAAACCTGAATTGCTGAAGGATGGAAAGAGGCTTGACGGAAGGGGTTTTGACGAGCTCAGGCCGCTTAGCATAGAGGCTGGGATATTGAAGAATGCTGATGGCTCGGCGTACCTGAAATGGGGCAACAACCGCGTTCTGGCTGCAGTGTACGGGCCCAAGGAGGCTACTCCAAAGCATTTTGCTGATCCCGCCAAGGCTATAGTCAAATGCAGGTATGCAATGGCACCGTTCTCATCTTTGGAGGATCACGGAAGGACCGGTCCGAACAGGAGGGCAACAGAGATATCAAAGGTAGCTAAGGAGGCTTTTGAGAACGTAATACTCCTTAACGAATATCCAGGAGGCGAGATAGACATATTTATGGAGATACTTCAGAGCGACGGCGGCACAAGGGCAGCTGGCATAACTGCTGCATCCGTAGCTCTTGCGAACGCGGGCATACACATGAAGGACCTCCTATACGCGGTTTCGGCTGGCAGGATAGGGGACCACATTGTCCTCGATGTCAACATGCTGGAGGACAACTACTCGGATGCCGACATGCCCATGGCAGTAGCGCCGCGCAACAACAACATACTGCTATTGCAGATGGACGGCGGGCTGACCAAACAGCAGTACAAAGAAGCTGTTGACATGGTAATCCGCGCAGGCAAGACTATACAGGAAGAGCAGAGGGCTGCACTCAAGAGGTGCTACAAGGACCTCAGCAAGAACGAATGAAGCGGTGACACAATGGACATAATAAGCAATTTAATGGGAGGCTACATAAAGGATACCCTCGAAAAGGGAGGCAGGCTGGATTCCAGGGGTCCGTACTCTTTCAGGGAAATAAATGTTGAGACAGGAATCATTTCGCACGCAGAAGGGTCGGCACAGGTGGATATCGGTGCCACGAAGGTTCTCGCCGGTGTGAAGCTCATGGTCGAGGACCCTATGCCTGACACTCCCGGCCAAGGGAACCTGATGATGAATGCGGAACTGCTTCCGCTCGCATACGCTGATTATGAAACAGGCCCACCAAGCCCCGAATCGGTGGAGCTGGCGCGCGTTGTAGACCGCGGCATAAGGGCAGGGAACAGCATAGACCTGCTCGATTTGGCTCTTGAGGACGGAAAGGTCTGGTCTGTATTCGTGGATCTTTATGTGCTCAACTACGGCGGCAACCTGTTTGACGCCAGCGGCCTGGCTGCAATGGCAGCATTGGCTAACACAAAGATGCCCAAATACGAAAACGGGGCAGTGATAAGGGAGGAGCGGAGCAAGAAGCTTAAGATAGACAACATAGTCACATACACCACATTCGGCAAGGTAAGCGACCACCTGCTGCTTGACATGAACATAAACGAGGAAGACATCGCATCGGCAAGGCTGACCATAGCAACCGACGACGACCAGATAAGGGCCATGCAGAAGGGCATGAACGGCAGCTTCACTGGCAAGGAGATAGAAGAGCTAATAGATATTTCGTTCGAAAAGCATAAGGATCTCAAGAACATAATGGAGAAATCAATAGAGTGATTCAATGGTAAACGCAAGCATAAGATATGGTGCACGCATAAGAAAGCAATATGCAGCGGTGCAGAAGGAGAAGAACGCGCAGTACAAATGCCCTTCCTGCGGCAAGATAAAGGTCAGGAGGGTTGGTACTGGCGTATGGAAATGCTCGCACTGCGGCAAGGTATACGCAGGAGGTGCATACACGTTTACCACTCCAGCGGGCGAGGCAGCTGTAAGGACTATAGCTAACCTGTCAGCGCAGAAACAGGTAGCGTGATCGGCAGAATGCACGCATTATACTTAGTGATATCATGGTAAAAATTTCTTTCTCGCCAATACAGGAAGTGATTGTGCACGAGATAATAGACATCGACTTCGAGGACTTGCTCAGGGAGAGGATAACCCCTGCAGGCAACATGCCGCTGTATTGGTGCGATGGCATACTATTCAGCTTCTCATCAATGCCCATGACAAAGGACGTGGTGAAGGACTACCTGGACGGCAAAGTGCATTGGCTTGAGGTGCACTACACGCCAATGAACAATTATTCCCCAGTCCTTGAACTCAACGATGAACAGTATAAGGCGTTGCTGAAGATAAGGGTAATAGACACTTCAAAATCCAGCCTGCATAGGGACTTCATAAAGTGGCTCAAGGCCAATCAGCAGATAAAAAAATAAAAGCTTGCTAAATAATATTGAGATGGTATAAATGGCTTATGTGTGCGCGCACTGCGGAAAGAAAATAAAGGACCTGGACAATTTCGTCAGATGCCCGTATTGCGGCTACAGGATCATATTCAAGGGCAGACCAAACATACCAAGGGAAGTGTCAACAGACTGAGCGGCGTGCGGCCGAATCTGCCCAGATGGGCATGCAATGCCGTGCCAGCTGCTCGATTACTTGTCGCTTACTATTATAGTCTCTGATACGTTCTTAACCCTGTCGTACTTGACCGTGTTCTTCGCCAGCTTTGTTGCGGTGTTCTCCCCTTTCGCCAATTCATCAAGCTTTATAAGCAGCAAGCTGCCTATCGCCCCAGCCTCAAAGTCCAGGATTATATCCTCTACCATGCCTATCCTCTTGCCGCTGCTGCTTATTATTTGCTTGCCATACATATCCGATAAAAGCATTGACAATAAATCACCTACCTTATCTCCATTATCTTTTTGGAAGCAAATATTCTTATTATATACTCCTTAAGCTCCTTCATAAATGCAGCGCTATCCCTGTCCAAGGCATCAAGCTCTTCCTTGCTAAACATATGCCTGTTAGAATACACCAGCTTCTCGAGGTACTTGTCAGTCAATCTGTACGAATGCGCCCCGCAATCAGTGCATACATACCTGGGCACCATAGGGATGCCGCCTTCCTTAAGCGCATCTATATCTCTCTTCACATTGGTGCTGCCACACTTTGGGCATGCCTTTGCAATCTCTACCTCTGCATATTCTGCCAACTTAATCTCCCCACTTACTCCCCTAAGGAATGATCTAGCTGCTTCTTCTATGCCTACCTCTTTTTTGAGGAGCTTCTGGTCAAGCACTTCACCATTTGCATCAAAAGATGTTTCGAGTATGCCGATGCGCACATCTTCGAACGTTTCTACAAAAAGGTTCTCGCCGCTGCTGTAATCTATCCTGTATTTGTCCTTGCCTTTCGAAGAAGAGAGTAAGACCACCCTCAAGCTAATCGCCGCCCTTAAGCATATAATCCTCTATATCTTCCTTCAGGACCACGTCGCGGTTCTTCTTCTTGGCGTTTTTGACCGCATACGAAGCTATGCTCTTCGCTTTTTTCTCCAACACTGCAGCTATCGCCTCAGCCGCCTTGTCGCTGAGCTTCGCCCCGTTGTTCATGCGCACTATCCTCTTTATCGTGGCTTTTGATATCTTTGACATTCTATCATCCGCAGCCAATATCAGCACTCAAGATCGTCATCACAGCATCGCTCAGATTGCGAAATCATCATCAAATATATTTGCACGAGGAGGATTAAAAGCCTTTCTGCCATGTGCGCGGGGCGTGCAAGCCTAAGCCTCAAGTGCTCTCCTTATCGCTGATTTTTTGGAGAACACAAGGTACGTTATTATGACAAAGTCGATTATTATTGCGCCATGCATGATTGTGCAATACAGGCATATGGCCCTCACAACAAAAAGCTCAAGGTATATCAGGTAAGGCACTATGAGCAGTCCAATGAACCTCCACGCGAAGAGCACGTCTATTGATCTCTTTGCAACCCTCTTGCTTGCCGATACTACGAGCATTATGAGAAAGAGATTGACTATGAACCATACAGCTGCCAGCGCCTCCAACGACACTCCGAAAACGTTCGAGTATTGGCTGGATAAAACTTTTGCGCAGTTCAGGGTTATGCCAGTGCTTGTGGTATTACCTACTATGCAGAATGGCGGCGGTGTGTGCAATATTGACCACTCATAAATCACTATAAGTGAAGATGCGAGCCCTATTAGGGACATAAGTATTAGCAGTAAGAATTCCCTCTTAGAAGTGCGTATCATGTTTACATCTTTGCATCGAAATAAGCGAATATAGTATTTACGGAGCAAATAATATACACCTTGCGTTTTTGCATGGCAGCAGAAAAAGTTATATAGTTTGTTTGCGCAGTCTTATCTTGGGAGCGATTGAAGTATAAGCCCGCCCAATATGGCGGGCATTTTCATTACGGGCTGCATAAAGCTCTTACATATTGCGATGAATCCAGATATAGAGCGTATAATTGACGGCTACCATGGTATGATAAGCCAGGTGGATGCCGAGCGGATACTGAATGGCTTGATTGGGAAAGCGTCCGACGCAGCGGAAGCTAGCAATAGCAGCACCACTGGCTCTTCCAGCGCCTCTAAGGAGAAGCCAATAAGTGCCTCTGCAGTACTGGAATTCATAAGCATGAACCGGCAGCATGGTAAGGATGCAGATGCTGGAAGGTATACTGTTGATGTGCGGGATTATGTATACCGCATATTCAATCCTGTGGAGTTCCAGACACAGACTAGGAAAGGCGTAAGGAGGTCTATGGTGCTGGGCAGGGAGGGCTATGCAGTCAAAGCCACATTGTACGACAAGTATGCCGATTTCATTGATATAAATGCTTTCGAGCGCGGCGACGTGATTCTTGCAAAGAATATGCTGGTAGACAATGCAAACATGGAGCTGCGCAACACGCGTGACACCATGATGAGCAGGATAATACCTTCGCAAACAGGCATAACGGACTTCTCCAAGCTCGTAGAGGGACAGAAGAACATAGATGTCATAGGCAAGGTAGTCGAGATAGGCCCAATAAGGTATGTCAATACATTGGGTAGGGAGTCGCAAGTTGCAGTGGTAGACTGCGTCATAACTGATTCTGAAGCTATGATGCCCGTATCCTTATGGGGCTCATCAGCATTAATGAGCACTAAGATGAAGCCGAACGATTACATAAAGATTGAGTTCTGCAGCGTAAGATCAAGGAATGGAAGCATCGAGATATACGCGTCTGATACCTCACGGGTCCTGATAAGCAAGTCTCTCTACAGGAAGATACGCAAGGGATAATAATTGGCTTGCATAGTTCATAACGCTTCAAGCCCTACCTCTGCCCATACCTTGCTAAGAATGAGAGATACTGGCCCATTACTACACCTGTCGCGGAAGGCCTTACCTTCTGAAGAAGCTGCTCTATATCTTTGTTCGATATTTTGTATTCTACGCCTGTCTTGAGATTCTGCTGCATCGCCTGCGCCTTCGCTTCCCTGCATATGTTGGCTATGTCTGCACCCGTATACCCTTCAGATTCTTTGCCGAGCTTGTCAAAGTCGATGTTGTCGTCGAGAGGCACGTTCTTGAGATATTCGTCGAATAGGAGCGCCCTCTGTTGCGCTGATGGCGGCTTTACAAATATTATCTTGTCGAACCTGCCAGGTCTCAATATTGCCGGATCGAGGCTGTCCGGCCTATTCGTAGCAGCTACGACGATTACTCCATAAGGCTTGGTGAGCCCGTCCATCTGCTTGAGCAACTCCGTTGTTATCTGCGAGGCGCTTTCTGTAGCGCCGCTCCTGTTAGGTGCAATGCCATCTATTTCATCTATGAATATTATTGCCGGCTCATTCTCCCTTGCCCTGTCAAATATCTCCTTTATGGTTGCATTGCCCCTTTCTAGCCCCATATTGGCTATCTCCGCACCGTTTATCTCTATCATGGTGGCCCCCCTGAGCGATGTATCATTCATTGCAGCCCTCATCAGCATTGTTTTGCCGGTTCCCGGAGGCCCGAAAAGCAGAAGACCCTTTATCGCTTTTATATCATACTTTTTCATGAGGTCCGGATGCATTAGTGGAGTCTGTATTGCGTTTATCAGTGAAGCTTTGGCATCATCCATGCCTACAACATCATTGAGCTTCACTTTCTCGTCTTCTTTTTCAACGCTGCTTTCCTCATAGAAGCTCCTTTCAAACTGCACTCTGAAAGTGTTGTACTCCTCTATCTGGGCCAGGGTTGTCGAAGGCTTGGTAGCGCTTATGACGCTGAGTATGTCGTTCTGGGTTATCCTAAGAACCTTGTGCTTGCTCGATGCCTCCTGCGCTACCACCTGAGCCACGCTTTCACATACCGCTTTTATGTCAGCTCCAGAATACCTCTCTGTATTAGCTGCAAGGTTCTCGTAATTTATGTCGTCTGCCACAGGAAGCTTGTCCAAGTATATCCTGAATATCTTCTGCCTGCCTAAGAAATCAGGGAGTGGCATGTATATAACTTTGTCGAACCTGCCGGGCCTCAATATCGCCTGGTCCAGGGCGTTCGGTATGTTCGTAGCCCCTACTACTATTATCCTATCGGTCTTCTGGAAGCCATCCATTTCTACAAGGAGCTGCGTCATTGCCTGCTTCCTTATCTGGTCCACATTGGGATCGTCCCTGTTCACCGCCAGCGTGTCTATTTCATCGAAGAACAGGACGCACGGCTGGTGCTTCCTCGCAGTGGTGAATATCTTCGACACCATTTTCTCGGTCTCTCCCGAAAAGGCAGATATCAGGTCGGGCGTCTTGACATAGTAGAAGTTGGCATGTATCTCGTTTGACAGGGCGCGCATCATCATGGTCTTTCCAGTTCCGGGCGGCCCGAAGAACAGTATCCCCTTTACCGGCTTTATGTTGTACGCACGCGATATGCCTCTCTGCTCTATCGGGCTCAGCACGGCCTCCCTCAATTCCTTCTTAGTATTTTCATAATTGCCTATATCGTCGAAAGTTTCATTAGTGGTGCCTACCTGCAGGTCTTCAAATGCTTCTCCAAATTTCAGCCTTGTGTCCTGCTTCCTCATGTCCATCGATTTCACTATATCGAGGTTGTAGAACTCTACCCCATACAGAAGCAGCGGCGCTATTGCCGCACTCACGAGGATGACAACGTATGAGCTTATTGCAAAATGGAATATGAAAGAAAGGCCTATAGCAACAACAGGGTATGCAACACCTATAATGCTTGCCTCGGCGCCTTTGTACTGCGACCTGCTAGATACAGCAAAGTTGTCTATTGCCATAACAATGCCTACCAGCGCGACTATCTCTAGCAGGTAGCCAAATGGGCTTATTGCAAATGAATACAAGTCTGCAAAAAGAATGGTTGATATTCCGTCAATTACCTTGGTGCTTGATCCAACTTGTATCATCTTGGCGAAGCCGCTTCCCAGCGTGAAAATGCTAAGCGCCGGCTTTGATGCAACCGTATACGGGTATATGGATGTCGCATTTGCTTGGTTGTGCGCTTCAGTAGCATTATACATGATATAGCTTGTATTCTGCACACCCATCATGGAAGATATCATGACTACGCCTAGCACGAAAAGCACAGCCATTACTATGCCGCGCTTGTATCCGACCTGCAGCACCCCTATTATGAAGGCAGGTATGGCAAACAGGTACCCAAGGAATGAAAATGACAACGCTATGAGCATGTACGTGAATGTTATGGTCTTGTAGTGCATATAGCCGAATATAAGGGACAGGCTCATTATGAACAGGAAGACCCATGCGAAGAGCGGCACCTGGTACAGCAATACTGTGAACATCAGGACCATGAGCGTTATCAGGCCGAGGAACGGATGATACAGCGCAGCTGCGAACAGCAGCACAGCAAATATCACTACTAGAACCAACGGATAGAACGGCAATGCCACCACTATGGCTATGAATGTGAAGAGGATGAACAGGGCGTCAAGAAAGGTTGGCCTCTGCACAATCCTTACTATACCGTCCTTCAGCGAATACAGGGCTATGGGTACGCTTTTTTCGACCTCGCCCACGCTAGGCACTCCTTTTGAAGCTGAACGCTTGATCGCCCTAGCCATTTGATCAGTCTCATCTATATTGTCCAGCTACATATTTTAAGCTTTTATATTATGCTCTTGTTAATACCTCAGCAATAACCACGCTGTAACGCAAACATATTAAATGTTTCAGGCGCAATATTACCAGCTATCTTTTTGCCCGTTGTAGCTCAATGGTAGAGCGGCCGGCTGTAGCTTGCAACACTTCAGGTAAAGGTGTGAAGTGGATACCGGCAGGTTGGGTGTTCAAATCACCCCAACGGGATACTCTCTAATTGCGCCCCAAACCTTATGTGCGCCAACGATAAGCAATGCTAATTGCACTGCGTGCCGCATGCATGGCCTGGCTTACGCCCTGAACTCCTTTATCAGCAGCTTCCTGCCTTTGGCTGCTATCCCTTTTTTCAGGCCACCCTGAACTGCAGGCACCCTGTGCACCAAACTGTAGTAGCAGTTCGAGCATAGGACCCTCTTGTCCATGCTCAGCCCTTCGATCCCTACTGCTTTAGAGGGCATTGCTACCTTTACGTCATGCGCCTTAAGCTCCCTTCCGCAGACGTAGCAGTTTCTGGTTTTCCCACCCATTGCATACTCTCGTCTATCCATAGCGTTTTCTTCTTTCATCACACCCACTTTTTACCCACGGCTCCTTTTCCCACCCAGAGCGTAGTTAAGTCTATAAGTATTTTGCCTTTCCCTAATATTTATATCTTTGCTATAAATTTTGCATTCCTGAAAAGCGGAACTAGGGTTTTGACGAGGCAGAATTGCATTAGCGCAGCAGAACAAGTTATTTAAATCTTTCATTATTTGTGCGTTTCCCTACTCTCGTCAGGCACTCTGCTGTGCTTATCGAGCAGAGCGGTTGCCAAATCCGCTATGTGCTCTATGCCTGCATCTGTCTTTATATACTCGGGCCCCATGTGGCTTCCAGAAGCGCTAAATCCGGCATCGCGCAGCGCATTGATCAGCTTTGCAGGGCTTAGCGAACCCCTTTTCAAGCTCTTGGTAATTTTTGGGACAGAATAATAGAGAGGCACGTCCAGCTCGTCAGCCAGCTTTTCTACCAGGTCTGTGCTCTCCTTTGTCATTCCCTCTTTCTCCATCAATCCTCTCACGGCATTTAGCAATGCATTATCCTTGAGCTTGCCTATGTATAAAGGCCCTGAAAGTGAAATCTCAGCACCGCATTCCGGGCACACATGCACTTTGGGTGCAATGCCTTTGTATAAACCCCTATAGCCGCAATTATTGCAGTATCCTGCAAAGCCCAGGCTATCTATGGCCTTGGATGCCTCGGCTGATCCGTAATGCAGCTTCATATGCATGCGCATGTAATGCTTGTAGAAGAACCCTGCCAGCACCTCTACGCCGAAATTGAAGCTTGCGGCAATCCTTATCACATAGCCTGTGAGTATCCTGAGCCCTACCTCATGGCAAAGCTCATTGTGCAATGGCACGGCTCCATACAGCTTCATGCATGCCTTGTAATGCGCCCCGCAGAGCACCGCAGAATCGGTAGAAGTAACAAACAGCAATGAATTGTCCCTTGTCATTTTCATTATGTCATAAACGTACGGCACTATTCCACCGAATGGGTCAAGGTCTATCAGGTTGAAGCGCTCTCTCGAACAATTAGCAAATTCTTGAATGCTAGTATTGATTACCTTTGCATCAGTATGGTTCGTTGTGGCGTTCTGCTTCGCTGTCTTATACGCCTTTTCATTTATCTCTAATATTGTCACATCCTTTATGCCCGCCTCAAGGCTGTAGCGTATGCCTCTTATGCCTGTGCCCCCTGTTGCATCAAGCGCCCTGAAGCCCTTTTTCTGGGATCCTTCGAGCAACGCTATGGCTATGCCGATATCGCGCGTAGGCCTTGCGATAGGGTTTATGAATGTGTCAGGGTCATAATGAACCCTTGCTTTTCCCTCGTTATATATCTCTTTCTTCGCCATATATACCCTTCACTGCGTCGAGGAGCCCGTGCGCATAAGATATGCATGAGAATGATGTGTAAAGGTCGCCCTTCAAAAGATAACTCTTGGAGTCACTCGCATACATCTTGGCCAGGTCAACAACCTTGTGCACCTTCTTATCCGCGCTTGCCTCTATAACGCTTGCTTCAGCAATGCTGCCTTCAAACATATCTATATCCTTCTGTATCCTGCTCCTTATGCCTGTATCGTCATGCACATCGGAATTGTTTCCCATAAAAGCACACCTTTTATATTTGTTCTTTAATATTATTATAAAGGTGTTTTAATGGCTGACTTGTGGAGCGACTATACTGATTTTGTAATAGACAATATAGATAAGAGCATCGGCAAGAAATATAAGATGTCCTTGCGTGACCTGCTGACTGATCCGGAGAGTTTCTCTTCAGACCCAAATATACAGAACACTATAAAGAGCATGGCTGACGACGTCAATGCATACATAGATCAAGCGCTATCAAAGATGTCTGCACAGAAGCAGGAGTTGGATGACAATTTAACGCGGGCTGATTCTGTGACAAAGCAGCTGGCACAGAGCATCTCGATGCAGGCAAAGCAGAACCGCGTGCCATTGATAGTACCCGTTTCAATAGACAGGGATGACACCAAGGAGGAAGTGATATCCGTTGATTCTGCCGGAAGCGATATTCTAGCGCTCATAGAGAAGCTATCAGCTAATTCCACTATGATTGCGGACTTTACAACACAATATGATAACAGCCTTATAGGCAACTGGTTCTTCAGCGGGCCTAAGAACTACACCATAAACGTGTACCTGCCTGATAGCGATGTAATATCCATACAGAGCAGCCGCGACGAGCTTCTTGCCCTTCTAGATGCAGCTTCAGCGCTGATTTCAGGTATGTGACCTTGCTTCAAGGGTAATTGGATAGCTGGCATATTGATTGGCATAACGGGCTCTCCGGCGAGTGGGAAAAGCACTTTTGCCAAATCCCTGAAAAGCGAGTACAAAGGCCTTATAATAATAGATATAAGCAGCGTAGCGAGAAAATACGGGGCGTATTCCAGCAGGGATAGGGATGGCACGCTGGTTGCAGACATGAAGAAACTACGTTTGGCCATCAAGAAAGAGATGGACAGCGCAAAAGGCAGTAATGTTGCTATAGTAGGCCACATGGTGCAGGACATGCACTTAAAGCTGGATATATGCATCACAATACGCGCAAAGCCCAACTTGCTATACTCACGGCAGAAGGCGAGGAGCTATAGCATGGCAAAGATAAAGGAGAATATCATATCTGAAGCCCTGGATTATTGCGGCATCAATGCCTCTAAGTCATGCAGGTTTTCATTTGAAGTGGAGACTGCAGAAGAAAAAGGCAGGCTCATAAAATACTTTGCAGCACTAATGGAGCACAATAAAGGCATTAAAGATGCACCTCTTCCAAAAAGAATAGAAGCACTCATGGCAAAGAAGGATATGATGAAGCACTTCGTAGAGTTCATAAGAAAAAACAACATAGGGCTATAATCTGATGCATTCAGATATTTGTTACCTCTATATACCTGCGGTAAAGCATCTTTGCGTAATCCTCTGGCACCCTACCTTCTACATACTTTGTCTTGGATTTGCTCAGGTATGAAGGAAATATAAAGCTCTTATCATGCAATAAGCCTTTGAGCAAGTCACCAGGCCCTGCATATGCGGCTTTTTCCACCATCGACAGCAATTCTCCATCTATGTAAATAATAGACTTGGGGTGCGCTTTGATAAATGCAGTTGAAGCATTCCGCAACAGCACGGAAGGCCCTTTCTTTAATGCTGAGCCTATGCAGTAGCTGTTGGTCAGGAATAGTATCGCAGCCTTGTTATCTTGCATGCTCTCCACTGAAAGCAGCGGCCCAAAGCCATTCTCGCGCATCTTATTCGATATCTGCTTCTCAAGTTTCTTGAGCTGTTGCCATATTACCTCCTCAGATATATCTGGTATAGTGAATAGAAGCGAGTGAATTTCTGCGCCAAGCGCTTTGGCTACTGCATCAAGCTTCGCGGCTGCATGCTCTTCATCGTATCGGGCGCCGTAGAAATACTTGAGTGTAGGATTTGAAAGGAATATCCTGCATGCCATGACAAATCTCATCAGAGAAGTCTTCGAAAGGCCGGCAGCTACGTTTCTGCCACTATCTGTAGGGTCAAGCACTATGAAGTCTGAACCGAACTTTTTGAATATATCTGGATTGGGTATTTCATCCCTATCTAGAGGGTTGAGGCACAAAGGAAGCTTCAAGTCAGAGAAAGCAGTTATAAGCTTTTGAAAAGAGCCATATTGGTGTATAAGTAATTCGCAGAGATAACCAGAAAAGCCCTCTGTTTTGGCCTCTGCACCATAAACATTGTGGAACCTGAGGAATGACTTTAGCACGCGTACTTGGTCACGCTGGTATGAACTCAGGTTTGAATTTACGAAGTTATTATGCAGCTGTGTTCTGTCAACTGCCGATCCCATATCTTTAGAATCACCTATTTTGAAAGCAGGAACTATATCTGCTTTGATGCCCTCATCGCCCATAATGAGCTTCAGGTACGGATGTTCTGCATATTTTATCTCAAAGCGTTCGTTCTTCTTCTTATTCACTATTTTCTTTGCTATCTCTATACCGAGCTTTTCCATCTTCCTCTCTTCAAGGCCTTTGGGGAATAGAAGGAATATGTCTATATCGGAATTTCCCCTCACCTGCGTGCCCCTGGCTACCGACCCTGCTAATATTATCTCTACATTTTTTGGTGCCACATTCTTTATCCTAGCCATCAAGTCATTGGCCAAGTCTGTCGTTATCCTTATCTCATCGGCAGTCGGTTTCACATCTTTGAGCACGCGTTCCGCTATAGCCTCTATGTATGGAGGGCCTTTGGCATTTGCTTTCTTTGCAGTGCTATTTTTACCTTTAGCCATAGTGGTATTTCAATAGGAAACTTTATATGTACTTTTTAGAAATATATCTAATGCGTTCAATCGGGCTCTTAGCTCAGCAGCAGAGCGTCTCGTTCGCAACGAGAAGGCCGCGGGTGCG
>JBMFWP010000014.1:18379-18667 GCA_049965155.1 Candidatus Micrarchaeia archaeon
CAGAGTCCACAAAACTTTTTGAAAAGAAGTTTTATCAAGAAAGTGCAGCTTATAGTTTGATCATCTCTCCTAAATGCTCCTTCTTCGCTTTCAAGTGCTTTATTGTGTGCCTATCCGCCATTATCTCCAGGGGCTTGAGCTTCGGATGATAGTCATTCTCCTTCAGCTCCTTAAGTTTTGACCTGTTGTTTGCTATCACAGTTAGCGCCCTATTATTTGTTATCCCAAAGAACTTCAGCAGAGCAACTACGCCGTAATAATCCCTTATATCTACTTTCTTGTTTACGG
>JBMFWP010000015.1:0-18199 GCA_049965155.1 Candidatus Micrarchaeia archaeon
CAAGACTTTCTTCCATAGGCTTTATGCGGTAATAAAGGAAACGTTCCATATACACATGAATCACAATACTAAGTTCCTTGCAGATTCGGGGTATGATGCAACAGACATATACCAGGAACTGCATTACGACAACGTAAAACCGGTAATTGCAATAAACGGAAGAGGATTCTACAAGTCATCAGTGCCAAAAGACTCAGAGTATGGAAAAAGATGGTCTATAGAACGTGTATTTTCACGACTAAAAGAAGTTTTTGGATTGCCGGAGAACAGATTTGTAGGGATAGAAAAAGTCTCAGTACACATCTACTCCTGTCTTATTGCATACATAATAAAATATGCGTGAATCTTTTGTGGTGGTGAAATAATTGGAAAATATAAAAAAAAGGTGTTCAAATGACATAAATATAAAATTCAACATCCTAAAAGGTGTTTAAATGACATAAATATAAAATTCAACATCCTAATAGTATGTTTTTAAAGCTTGTGCGCCTTATATAACGTATGTCGCGCGCCGTCACATAATGCGGCCAGACCCTGCGCAACGATAAGCAACTGTGGCAATCTGAAGTGGTATTGTGTATAATTACTCTAACCTTACTATAATAATACCTACACTTAATGAGGCTAAAAATATAAAAACCCTAATAGGGACGCTCCTGCGCAGGTACAGGGGCGTGAGAATAATAGTTGCGGACGATGGATCTACCGACGGAACGCAGAATGAGATCAGGTCATTTGGCGCAAGGAGCAAGGGCCGCGTGGTCCTGCTGGACAGGAGCAGAAAGGCTGTGCACGGCCTCACACAGAGCGTCATAGACGCTGCGATGCATGTTAGGACGAGGGACATAATAGTGATGGATGCGGATTTGCAGCACCCGCCGGACAAGGTAAGGCTGCTCGCCGAGGCCCTTGAAGAATACAGGCTTGTCATAGGCGTTCGGGCAGAGGTGGCGAACTGGGGTCTGTACAGGACCGTGGTGTCGAAATCCGTGTCGGCATTCTGCAACACCGTGTTCTTCATAAGAGGCAAGAAGACGTCGCACGACATAATGTCGGGGTTCTTCGGCATACGCGCCGAGCTTTTCAAGCGTATAATAAGTGAGCATGGCGACAGGTACGTGGGCAGAGGCTACAAGGTGCTCCTTGATACGCTCAAGTTCATAGACAGGGACGAGAAGGTCGGGGAGGTTGAGTACACCGGCTTTCATGACAGGGTTTACGGCAAGTCGAAGGCGAACTATAAGATACTCCGGAACATACTGGTTTCTACCTTGACGTGATTTCTGATAGAGTCTTTGAACGCACATCACGGTCAAGGGCGCGGTGGACATAGGGTCCCGGATTGCTAGGGTCACCAGCTTCGTGCTCATGAGCAAGGTCTTCTCTTTTCTTTTCGTAGGAGTAGCGTTCATACTCATAACGAGGATTTTGGGACCGACAGGCTACGGCGTGTATGTGCTTGCCACCGCGATAGCTGGGGTATTCGGCTCGGTTGGAAACTTCGGTATAGCGACCGCGCTCAACAGGTTCATAGCGAAATACAAAAACAACAGGAGGCAGTAGGGCATGGTGCTCTCTGCCGGCCTCCTCATACTCATAGTCATCGGCGGTGTCCTTACCACTGCGGCGTTCCTCGCCAGCGGCAGCATAGCCGGGCTATATTCGGCAAGCGGATCGTTCGTTTCTGTGTTCAGGCTCATTTCCTTCTCGACAATACTGTCCATGCTCTTCGGCGCGGCATACTCCGCGCTCATAGGCCCCGGGAGGGGTACGCATGCAGCTGCTAGCATAATTATTGAATCGGCGTTCCAGGCGGTTGTTGGTGTGAGCTTCGCGCTGCTGGGCTTCGGACCAAGCGCCCCTGTCTTGGGATTGATAGCTGGGTATTTTGCTGGGTTCGTGGTAGGCATAATCCTGGTGTTCCATAACAGCATAAAGCCGAGCATGTCAAGCATGAAAAGGGCTAGGAGGCTATTCAGCTTCTCCCTGCCGATAGCAGTGTCGAACATCATGGGGGCTGCGGTGAACAACATCGCGCTGCTGCTAGGGATATTCGCCACTGCCTTCGTGGTTGGCAACTTCGGCATAGTATCGAGGGCAAACTACCTTTTTGACATCGTCCTTGGCTCCATAGGCATATCGCTGCTGCCCACGTTCACCGCTACGCTGCACAACAGGGTCACCAAGCACAGGACAGGGGGAGTTCTACGCCTACTCGGTGTACATGGCATTCCTGCTTGTGGCGCCGATGATATTCTTCGTTGCGACGTTCGCAAAGCCGTTCTCTTATACAGCGTTCGGCTCCGGGTATTCACTTGCCCTGCTGTACGTTGCAGTAACAAGCATAGACCTGCTTATAGGCATAGCAGGCAGCTACGCTGGCACGCTTCTCATAAGCGCAGGAAGGGTTAGGAATGTGATGACCTACAATGTGATAATAGCCGCGATGGAGTTTCTGCTCATGCTGGTCATGGTGTCAGTGTTCAAGGGGATAGGGCTCGTGGTGCCGTATGCCTTATAGGCTGCGGTGCCGGGCTTTATGCGCACAGGCCATGCGCCAAGGCACATAGTGCCGCCTTTCTGCTTTATGCTGCGCTCGTCCTCCATTATGTCTATTACCTTGTGCTTCGCGAAGATATGCTTAATCGATTGCAGAGTAATATATAGTTAGTATTGTCCAAAGAAGGAGCGGAATTTCAGAAAATGGCCCATATCCTGAAGTTATTTGATTTGCTAAGGCAGTTCTTCTATTGATTGGAAATACGTTGCAGAAGTTATTAACCCTCTGCTAAGAACGTTAATAGAAGAAAGTAGTTGTAGTCTCTTCATTTAATCAGTTTTGTTGGAAACATCTATAAGAATAATAGTCATGCAGCATTTGAAATGTACATATATATCTGCTGACCAAAAAGTAGTAGATAATAATATTGGTAATTGGGACAGAGTAAAATGTTAAAGCTCAATTAAGGCTTATTCGATAGATTTTAGCAACCAGGTCCATATATAACAACCATCTGTACATTAAGCGGACCTGAATACTGATAAGATAGGGCAGTTATGGATACATTAAAATTTGAAGTTTGGTTAGGTTCAAATGTTACTGGTAGATTAGGTATAATGAATTTAAAACCTGAAGTAATTGCATAGGCATTTGTTATTGTGATTGAGCAAGTAAGATTAGATGTAAATGGATACGAGCCGTTAACTGTTGAGCCCATGTCTATATCAAAACTTCCTGGCAGCGAGTAAGTCCAATTATAACCTGATTGAGGGTTATAATAGTGATACTTAATATTAGTTATATAAATTCCAGCTGTAGAAGAACCGTGCGAAAATAAAAAAACTAACAAGAAAGAATCCCACTAAAAATGCTATTACGCTTACGACCTTCTTTGATAAATTATTATTCTTCTTTACTATTTGTGGATTCGATACTATTCCTTCATTAACTGAGGAGCTAGAAGGTATTGAATTGTCTTGTTGAGTACCTACTAATTCTTTTGCTTTTTTGAGCTTACTTATCTTTTTCTTGTTCATTTTCATTACGCTATTATTTTTACAGACGATTTTATAATGGTTTTAATTAAAAGCAGAGTTGGATGCGCAGCTTCCTTACCTTCCAAAGCATTGCATGGTTAAGATACACAAGGTCTGAAGGCAAGATGATGTGTGGTGTCACCATAGCGCGAGAGGTATAAAAACCATAGAGGCACTGGCTAAATCAACCCGCAAAACAATATCCATAAAAAGGGCAGAAGATAAAACTGAAGAGATGTCATACCTAGTGCCCGGGCAGATGCATTGCATGCGTCTATAGACGAGCTTATCGATATTCTTTTATAACTTTGTTGTAGTTAGAATTTACGTAGTAATATGAAAATGATAAGTATTGCATTGCACAGAGCTGTGGCTCAGGATGAAATAAACAGTGCTATCAGTAATAAGACCATAGTTGGTCATGCGATGATGCATTTACTTGGGCATATAACTGCGCATGTTTATGAATTCTATTTAAGGTGTGAATTAGTCGGCATAAATTATATATAAATGGCTTCTGTATAAGTAGTACTAATGGGTTGGTGATTGAAATGACTAGTGAAGTGGAACCTCAGATTGTAGGGGCAGACATGCAAAGCCATCTGAAAGAGTGGGGGGCGAAGTGCGACGAGCAAATCAATGAATACTTAAAGGACTTTTCTGACCAAAGCACGATCGACAATCTGCTTGGCAGTAAGACTGATTATGATTATGATATCGAGGCGATTAGGAAAGGTGCAATAGATCCAATCACCTACATGCTGAATCTTGGAGGTAAGAGATGGAGGCCAGTACTCATGCTCGATATTATTTCAGCTCTCGGAAAGGACCCCAATAAGTATGTCAAGCTCGCTATAATACCAGAGATAATCCATAACGCCACACTCCTCCATGACGATGTAGAGGACAGTTCCGAGAAGAGGCGCGGAGCAGATGCTGTTTATGTTAAATTTGGAGTTGATGTAGCAGTGAATGTTGGTGCAATGATGTACTATATGGCTCCACTTTTCCTATTTAATGACGATAGCCTTAGTAAGGAAACAGTTTTCAACATTATAAAAGTGTACCAGAGAGAAATGCTCAGGGTACACATAGGCCAGACCACAGACATAGCGTGGCACAGGGGGCTTGTTGATCCTTTCGGTGTTACAGAGAGGCAATACCTTCAGATGGTTCTCTCGAAGACTGGAGTATTGCCGCGTGCCGCGGCGATGATGGGTGGAATAATAGGAGGGGCAGATGACGAATTAGTGGAGGCACTAGGCAGGTTCGGTGCCTCAATTGGCGTAGCGTTCCAGATAAAAGATGATTTGCTCAATATAACACCAAGTCAGCTAGCCGAGAACAAAGGCGGGGTAGGCGACGATATAAGCGAGGGCAAGATAACGCTTATGGTAATAAAGACATTCTCTGCTGCAAGCGATGTAGATAGGGAAAGGCTTAAGGAGATACTTTCTATGCACACAAAAGACAAAAAGCTCATAAATGAAGCAATATCCATCATAGATAAGTACGGTGCAAAGAAATATTGCGCTAAGAAAGCAAAGGAGATTACAGATGCAGCATGGAGCGATGTCGATAAGCTGTTACCTGAATCAAAGGGCAAGGAGAACTTAAAGATGCTGGCAGATTTCCTGATAAACAGAAGCATATAATGGCAGCTCTGCTACTTATAAAACGTGAGCGGGAAAACCCACGATTTCAATCGTGGGATGAAAGCGAGCCGAAAGTTATATAAGTATTAATACCATATAAGTGTGGTAAAACCTACCGAAGGGCATTCGGGAAGTCAAGCCTGTGGAGACGACGTAAGGCCTTCCGCAAGAAAGGCAGTTGCCTAGGAAGCAGGAACTATATGCTTCGAACATGAGGCATCCGCGAAATGAAACTTCGCAACGGATGTAGATGAAACTGGAAGCTCACGGCTTCAGCCGTGGGAGGATGTTACATCTTCCTCACAATGATATAATCGGGATTCTATGACAGATGGAATAATAACAGTAAAGACGGAAAAGAATTTCGATATCACCTTCTCTAGACTAATCGAAGCTATAAACAAGCGCAGAATACCTATATTCGCAATAATAGATCACAAGGATAACGCACAGAAGGTCGGCATGCGGCTGACCGATGCAAAGGTGGTAATATTCGGAAAGCCAGAGGCAGGAACCAAGCTGATGCAGGAGCACATCGACATAGCGATAGATTTGCCTTTGAGGCTCCTAATCTATGGGGAAAATGGGTACACTACAATTGCTTATTACGACCCTGCGTATCTGGGTAATAGGTACGGGATATCCAGTTCTTCCACCGTCCTTGACGCAGTAAAGGAACTTTTAAGCAAGATAGTGGAGGAAGCAACGTCCTGAACTGTTTATATCTGCAACTTTCTGCAGATCTATACTTTGGTTTCTGCGCCTTCCAATGACTTGCTGCAGCTGCATGCCTCCCTTTTCTCTGGAATGCCTTTGACTATCTCTACTATGAGGGCCTTGAGCTTAGGCAAGTTTGCTGCAAACATTCTACCTACCTCATTGTAAGCGACTGGCTTGATATTTGGGTCGCCCTCCAATCCAGAATCGTAGTCCGTTACAACTCCTATACCTAGATAGCACATAGCCTTTTCTCTAGCCAGTGCCACTTCTGGATAAAGTGTCATATTTATCATGTCTGCACCGGCAGCCCTGAAGTATTTTGATTCTGCTTTAGACGAAAATCTGGGACCATTGACTACTGCAACAGACCCACTATCATGCATTTCCAAGTCCGATTCTGCAGCCTTCTTCGAGGCGATGCTTCTGAGTTCAGGGCAGAACGGTTCAGCGGTGCTTATATGCACAACATTGGGGCCATGGAAAAAAGTATCATCCCTGCCGCTCGTGAAGTTAATGAATTGATCGAAGAGCGCAAAATCGCCAGGTTTGTAATTCGGGTTAAGCGAGCCGACTGCATTTGTAGCTATTATTCTCTCGACGCCCATTCCTGCCAGTGCCTCGATGTTTGCCTTGTACGGTACCTTGTGGGGCGGTATAGTATGATTTTTTCCGTGCCGTGGTATGAATGCTACATCTATACCTTCTATGCTCCCGACGCTTATGCTGTCGCTTGGAGCACCGTATTCTGTTTCCTTCTGAACCTCATCAGCATTTTCAAGCAAGCTGTACATGCCTGATCCTCCTATAATACCTATCTTTATCATTCATTCACCTGCAATTGAATATCACATATGGCCTACTCGCGCCTTTAGTCTGTTCTGTACTCTTTCGCTTTTGAGTTCGCTGATAACAGACTTAGCAATCCACTGCGCTGCCTGTGAATCGCTCTTCTGTAGCTCATAGGCAAGCTCTATAATATCTCCGTTTAGTGTAATATTCCTTTTGCCTATCTCTCTAAGGGCCCAGCTAACTGCTTTCTTAACGTAATTGCGCTCATCCGAAGATGCATTTATTATACTCTTAAACAGCCTCCTGAAGTCAGAATTCGATGCATCTGGATCACGGAGGGCCTTGTAAGCTATCATCACAAATCCTGCGCGCTTCACATATTCTTCATCCCTAGCTGTCCAGTCACTTATCTTCTTGTCTGCATATACTGTTTTAGAGAAGAGCTCGCCGCAGCAATTGTCACACAGGTCCCATGAATCCACATCTTTTATCAATGAATCTATTTTGCTTTCAGTTATTGAATCAGGGTCGTATACCATAGAGGCCAGTATCCTTGCCTCATGCACTCCTGTCTTCCATAGCTCATCTGCAACCCTCGGGTCTATGCCAGTGCGACGTGCAATCGATTTCAGTACAGGCAGAGGGACCCCGTATGCTTTGCTGGTATTTATTCCAAGCTTCTCCTCATTGGCCTTATAATCTGCATTGGCATTTGCTTTGAGATCCTTCATTATCCTATTGACTGTATCTGATATTGAGACTGCGCTCCTTTTTTTGTGATCATGATTGATGCCTTTCATTTGCTTACCTAATACTATTATTTGATAGATTTACCTAATTGCCCATTTCATCCGATATGCGCTTCAAAGCCGATTCTGCCTCTATCCAATTAGATACTGCAAATAGATTCTTAGACACATGTTCGTCTATAAACTTAGTGTTCCACGGCTGTTTAATCATTACTACTTTTTTATTACTACTTATAACCATATCCGCAAGTATAGGGTTGTCATCAACAAATACCGATATCCCATACTCGTTGCTCAAGTCCAACTTATCCTTCGAATGTTCTACCATTATAAGCTTATCATAATTGATTTTATATTTTTCTAGCCACGCCGACACATCACTCCTACTGCCAACCGCTGCAGTGATTATGAAAATTTCAAACAAGTCCCTAAGGTCAGATATTACTTTAGGTATGCACCGGTCTAAAAGAGGTACTCTGTTATAATTATTCCATATATCTCTGAAAATCTCTGTAATCGTTTTATGGTTTAACTCGATTACATTTTCCAGGTGGTACTCTGTAAGCTCTTCCTTCCTAACCTCTCTTCCGAGCTTGGTGCTGGCCTCCTTGGTCCACTCCGCTATGGTATCCGCCAGGGTGTCATCCAAATCTACAGATAGCCTAACCTTGTTCATGCAATCATTCTATATTCTGTGCAGAAAATATAAAAGTTAGGTGCGTCATATCTCTATGTATTTAAAATTGAGGTCTCATATATGTATATGCAAGCAAGCAAGGAAGAATTATCCAATTTCTATGAATCTCGGTTGGGTAAGAGCTTTCTCAAATCTGAAGTTGCACTTATCCTGCACGAAACCCACAAGGGCGAGAAAATACTTCATGTTGGCTCGGGCTTGGGCCTACTAGAGAAGTACTTGACTGGCATAGCAATAACAGGAATAGAGGGCTCCGAAGACTTACTTTCTGCCGCACGTCGCAGCTCTAATGCATTATTCGTAAAAGGCAAGGCGGAAAACCTCCCTTTTCTAAAGGAGACCTTTGATATAGTAATATTCTCACCTTTCCCCGATGCCATAAACGACTATAAAGCGGCAATGAAAGAGGCAATAGCAGTTCTCAAGGCTAAAGGCAGGATACTGCTTCTGACAATGAATAGGGATTCTATATACTATACATCCCTGCAAAAGGAGAACCCCAACTATGCCGGCACGATGCGCTCCGTAAATCTGGAATACATAGAGGGTGTAATGCCAGAATCTATGAAGCTGAGCGGCCTGAAGAGAATAAACATACTTGGCGGTGCATCAAGCGAAAGCAATCCAGACATGTATCTTCTTATCTATTCGAAAGCGTAAATCACGCAAGCCTCTTTATTATGTGATATCCAAACTGCGTCTTTATTATCCCAGAAACCTCGCCAGGCTTCAGCGCGAAGGATGCATTCTCAAACTCTTTAACCATAACTCCGCGTCCGAAAAAGCCCAAGTCGCCGCCCCTGCGCCTTGACCCATCTATCGAATACTCCTCTGCAAGCTTCGCAAAATCCTCCCCTTTACTAAGCTTTTCGATTATCTGTTTCGCTACAGATTCCTTCTCGACCAATATATGCGCGCACCGTATCTTTTCTGCCATAATTACACCATTAATATTAACACCCAAAATCAAGGCTTGAGTATTGAATCAATATCCTTTTTGTCAAGCCCATACCTGGATTCCAAGGCGTCATAAAGATCAGTCTTGTCCTCAGCCAACTTAAATGCACTCCTTATTATCTCGCGTATAAGGGGGAGATATATTGACACAATATCCCTTGTGCTGGCGTGTATTACCCGCTTCAGCTTGAGCGCAACGCCTTTTTCAGAGCTCCTGGACTCTTTTGTCGAGCTCAGTGAAGATATAGTTTTTGGGAATGAGTACCTTTCGGCATTTGATGGGTACTCCGTCTTAGACAGCGCTACTCCCGCAGACATCATGACATTCATATACCTCCAATAGCCGTAATGCTGTGACCTGAATGCCCTAGTATAATATACAGAAGCAAGCGCAAGATTTGTGAACGCTTCATAAAGGTCTCGGCTGTCTTTATACCTTTTTGGGACGTTTTCATCTATCCATCTGATAAGCATGTCCACATCAACATCGGAATCAGCTATGGCCCTAAGCGCCGCAGATATTGTATTTGAATAGAACACTTTGTCAAGGACTGCGAATATGTCGCTTTTCCTGTCGCGCATGCCGAGCGTATTATACACTATATCGTCATACATGTCCCCTGCGCCTTCGATAACAGCAAGGTCATTCAGCGCGCTCCTCATGTCTCCATTGGATCGCGAGATTATTGCCTTTATCGCGTTTTCATCTACTCTTATACTATTCGCTTTTGCTATTTTATTTATAAATGAAGAGGACGAAAAGCTATCAACCCTCTTGAAAGCAACTGGCTCTACCTTTGTGCGTAAGAAAGATATCTTCCTATCCCAGAAATCATTTGCTGTGAATACAATAGGGCACTTGGCAGCATCTATAAGGTCCGATATTGCTTTGTTGGCGCCGTTGTCGAACCTCGCCGCTAGCTCGTCCACTTCATCCATCAATATCATGTTCATCTTGCCGAACAGGCTACGTGACATGGCTGCAGGCATGAGCCTCGTCAATATCGATGCGCTGTCACGGTAATCGCCTGCATTCAGCTCTACCAGATTCCAGCCAGCATCCCTGGCTAATGCATAAGCTGTTGAAGTCTTGCCCGTGCCCGATGGACCGAATAACATCAATGGCTTTCTCTTGACACCCCTGCCAATATCCTTGGCGTATGCTTTTACCGCAGCTACCGCTGCGGAATTGCCCACTATATCGGAAAGCTTCTCAACCCTATAGAGCTCAAACTTGTACGCCATGGACAGCACAACTACATATTTTTATGCTTTATTGCGGATAATAATACCGAAAATGAAGTTAAAAGCCGGCACGCCCGCCAGTATATGTAATAGTGAAAAGTAATATAAATTCCTATGCATCTAGATATATTAGCTTGAGGCAATCTGATGAACGTTAATAAGATATCAAATCCCCCTAGTCATATAGCTATAATACCAGATGGTAACCGCAGATGGGCAAGGGAGCACATGCTCAATCTGTACAACGGCTACAACCTCGGGATAAAGAAATTCATAGATGTCAGCCTATGGGCCAAGACGTTGGGGGTGCGCACGATATCCGTGTGGGCGCTTTCAACCGAGAACCTATTGAACAGGAGCCAGCAGGAGCTCAGCATACTCTATTCGCTGTACAAGCGTGCTGCGTATGATAAAAGCCTCCTGAAGAAGCTCGAGAAGAATAAGGCAAAGGTTAACATAATAGGCGATTCTAGCAAGCTGCCAAAGGATCTCAACGCTGCGCTGCAATCAGTTAAGGAGAAGACCAAGAACAACAACGAGCTCTCCATAAACATACTGCTGGACTATGGCGGTAGGGATGATTTGCTGTATGCTGTAAAGAAGCTTATGAGCAAGAAGGAAAAGATAAAGCTGACATACGATACGATAAAGCAGAACCTGCGGTCCTCGCTTGTGCCAGACATAGACCTGGTGATAAGGACATCTGGTGAGCAGCGCACATCAGGCCTCCTGCCCTGGCAAACCAGCTACTCGGAATTCTACTTCTCTAAGAAGTACTGGCCCAGCTTCAACCGCGACGACCTGCGTGCTGCGATAGAGGATTTTTCCAATAGGCAAAGGAGGTTTGGGAAGTGACCCATTGGGCTTCGGCGAGTGCCGGTTTAGTTCCAATTCAGTGTTTTGATGGCTAAAGGATCTACTAGCATAGGCAGCTATACTAAATTGTTCGCAAAAGGCCTGCCGGACACGAAGACTATACTCGCGCTGCTGGCCTCCGTATCATTTATATTCAGCATAGCTTCGGTAGCTTTGGTAAACCACCAAATAATAGACACCAATTTTATCGATATAGCAATAAACGGCTTCACAGTGGGCATAATCACCATAATACTGCCTTCCCTGCTTGCGGTCGTATTCATTAAGCTTGCATTGAGGAAGGTATCTACAAAGCACCTGCTATTCATATCGTTCATAAGCAGTGTTGCATTCTCTATATACCTGCTCCTTGGCAGTATAATATACCTGCTCCTTGGCACTGCAATAGCTGTGCTTGTGATGATAGTAGGGATAGCAAGCATATTTGGGTGGCAGATGATGGTGAATAAGATATTGCTGCCCAAGTACAAGCGGATGGTGCCGCTTGCGCTGGTACAGCCTACATTGTACTTGCTGTTCTACATACCAACGAGCAAATTCGTTTTCGGCATCTATGAGCCAACAGGCCTTCTCCTGATTAAGCTCTATGCCGGCATAGCCATTTTCGCGGTTGTCATATATGCCATAATATATACATTCAACAAGCCAATGAAGCGCAGCCTCGGCTTTGGATCTATGGATGCATTCTCGGAGATGCTGCAGGACTGGCTGTTCGGCATAAGTACAGCATCATCATTTAGCAGGTACGGCAAACCGGCTGACATACCTGTCGATGTGGTGCTGTTGAGCGGCAAGAGGGGGCCGAAGGCCATGTTTTTCGTACCCAACTTACACTATGGCGTTGCCGGAAACATAGGAGGCAGCAATTTTCCATACCTGCTTGAGAAATACGCCGCATCCAGATACAAGCTGCGCCCATTCATAATGCACACTGCGGTAAATGAGGATTTCAATCCTGTGAATTCGATGGATATATACAAGCTCAAGAAGGTCATGAACGCCGCAGTGCGCGAAGCTAAATACAAGCATTGCTCTATTCAAGCCTCTTTCGGCGAGAGAGGAAAGGCGAAAGTCATGGAGCTCACATTCGATGGTGTGTCAATGGTGACGCTTACGCGGGCGCCGAACGTAACTGAAGATGTATCAGCAGATGCCGCGATACTGTTCAAAGAGCTCATATCTGCAAAGTATAATGACGGCAGGCATGTTGTGTTGGTAGATGCCCACAATTCTAGGTATGAGACAGCTCCAGAGAAGGAGCTTGACGGTATAAGAATGGGCACAGAGTTCACCGACGAATATGTTCAAGCAATAAAGAATATCCAGGATGTGCACAAGGCGGCATCGGTCAAGCTCGGCGCTGCAGGGGTGGAGCTGTACAACGCTCTTCATGCTCCAAAAGACCTGGCAATGGGCTCGCTCAATGTTGCAATATTTGCGTTCAATGGATATAAGCGCGCAATGCTGCAGTTCAACGCCAATAATATGATGCCATCGCTAAGGACTGCCATCCTAACGCATCTGCACTCTAAATACGGCATAGACGCGGAGGTGTACACAACCGATACGCATGCTGTGAACTCGCTTAGCAAGCCTGCGAGTATAGTACTTGGCAGGCATACGCGGTTTAGGGAGCTGAAGCCGTTCATAGACAAGGCTGTCGAAGAAGCGCTTGGCAACATAGAGCAAGTAGCGGTATGGCACAAGCAGTATGTGATGAAAAACTTCCTGATATGGGGGCAGAATTCGCGCGATCGCATATTCACAGTCCTTCGCTCTATAATGACGCTTGCAAGGATACTTGTGCCTGCAATAATAGTCGCGGGATTCCTAGCAGCGGCATGGGTGATACTGCTCATCTGATGCCCTGCACAAAGGAAGCAATAAATATGGATAAATCTCTATAACTAACGATTGCGGAACAAGGGTGTGAACATGTTGAAAACTAGCGTGAAATCAGTGCCCATATCTAGGGCCAAAGCGGGCGAGAGCAAGGAAGTTGTGGTAAAAGGCTGGATATACAGGAAGCGCAGCAGCGGCGGTAAGATATTCGCAGTGGTGCGCGACCGCACGGGAATAATCCAATGCGTCATTGACAAGAGCGCGATAAGCGAAAGCGCATGGAACGCCATTGACTCTGCGTATCTTGAATCAAGCATAATAATCAGGGGCATTGTAAAGAAGGACGAGCGCGCTCCCGATGGCGTGGAGATGGAAGTGAAGGACTTGCTCGTGGTGCATTCTGGTGAGCAGTTCCCAATAACCGAGTATCAGAGCCCAGAATTCCTTCTAGATGTAAGGCATCTGTGGCTGAGAAGCCAGAGGATGATAATGGCTATGAAGGCGCGCTCCTATGTATTCCGGTACGCGAGGGAGTTCCTGGACAAGCAGGGTTTCTTCGAGATCACGCCGCCGCTCATAACCGTTGCCGGAGGTGAGACTGGCGCCGATCTGTTCGAAGTCAAATACTTTGACCAGAAAGCATACCTGACAGAATCGTCGCAGCTCTATGCCGAGGCGATGATATACTCGCTCGAGAAGGTATATTCGTTTGCGCCGTCATACAGAGCAGAGAAATCGAGGACGGTAAAGCACCTGGCGGAGTACTGGCATCTCGAGCCCGAGATAGCGTACTTCAATAACGCCATGAATATGAAGTTCCAGGAGAAGCTCGTAAGCAGCATTGCCAACAAACTTGCCAAAGAGCACTCCGACATACTAAAATTCTTCAACGTAGAGCCTGACAGCTTGCTAAGGATAAAGCCACCATTCAAGCGCCTGAGCTACGACCAGGCAATAGCTCTGCTCCAAGAGAAAGGCTCTGACAAGAAATGGGGCGACGATTTTGGGGTTGAAGAAGAAAAGCTGCTTACTGAAACCGAGGATAAGCCTATATTCGTCTACAACTGGCCCAAAGCGATAAAGGCATTCTACATGCCTGTTAACCCCAAGGATGAGAGGACCGTACTTTGTGCAGACATGCTCGCGCCACACGGCCATGGAGAGATAATAGGTGGCAGCGAGCGCGAGTGGAGATATGAAGAGCTTGTAAATAGGATGAAGGAGCTTAACATGAATCTTGATAATTACAGCTGGTACATAGACTTGAGAAAATACGGCTCGGTGCCGCATGCAGGTTTTGGCTTAGGGATAGAGCGGGTAATAAAGTGGATGCTCAACCTGGACCACATACGCGACGCCATACCGTTCCCTAGGGTAATCAACAGGCTAACTCCATGAATGCAGCATTGGCTACGCAAGCCGTACAGCTTGCAGCCTTAATTGTAGCTGTCGTCATACTGCTTTGGCAGTCCTACATAGATAGGAAGAGCAGGAAAGAGTTCAACTTATACTTGCTCGGCCTTGCATACACCTTTGTCATAGCTTCAATATTCCTTCTCTTCTTCAATCATGTGTACAGCATACTGATCATCTTCGGCATATCACTCGTATCATGCTCTTCAGTGTATCAATACCTTAGGCACAGGGCGATATTCTCGGTATCAATGCTCTACCTTCTCGCAGCGATTTCATACTTCTATGCAGTCACTTCAATCCCTGGAATAGTTGTGGCTGCACAATCGATATCGATAGGCCTTATCGCAGCTTTCATAGCAAAGAGCCATGCACCTAAGGCAGTAAGGCCTGCGAGGAGCAACAAGCGTATAGAGATAAGGCGTGATGTGTTTGAAATGGCAATGGGCGTTGTACTATTCCTTATCATAGCGTTGGTGCGGTACTACAGCGCCGTATACATAGTGGTGCTGCTATCGCTGTTCGGATATTCAATCAGCGGCCTACTCAAACATAAAAGCAGAATATACGTGTTTCTGAACAGCCTGGAGCGGACAGGTGCCTTCTTCGGCGAGGGAGCAGTATACTTGGCCGTAGGTACATTGCTCATGGTGAGCTTCATACACGCACGCCCGCTCCTCCTGGCAGGTATAATAGCACTTTTCTTCTCTGATTCGCTTGCTACTATAGTCGGCATTACGTACGGCAAGCACAAGCTTGCATATAACCGCAGCAAGAGCGTGGAGGGTGCGCTGGTATTCTGGATCAGCGCATCAATACTTGCATACCCTCTCATAGGCCCGTATTCCCTGCTGATAGGTGCAGTATTGTCGGCAGTAGAAAGCGTAAGCGGTATGCATACCATAGATGACAACATAAGCATAGCTATTGCAATGATAGCAATATACGCAATAGCATTGCTTGCCTAGCCCTTAGGTGCATAACCCTCTATGCCGCACGCCTTCATAACCTTTGAGACTGCTTGCATATTAATATGATCATTGCCATAATTGTTTTCTGGTGTTTCCATTACAAAGCAATCTGTTGTAAGCCTTGAGCCCTTAAAAAAATTAGCAAAGCCCTCAATCCCAATATACCCTTTGCCTATATGCCAGTGCCTATCTAATCCGCTGCCCAATGGGAATTTGGCATCGTTGAGATGCACAAGTTTTACCTTATCTATCCCTATATTTTCTTCTATGTCGTCCATGAGTATTTTTGTGCCTCCTTTCGAGGCTATGTCATAGCCTGCAGCTAACGCGTGGCAAGTATCGAGGCATGCGCCTACCCTGCTATTTCCTACCATTTCAATGATGCTGCCAATCTCCTTCATGTGCGACCCTACACTATTTTTGTATCCCGCAGAATTTTCGAGCAGTATCTTCACAGAAGTATTCTCATGTAGAGCATAAATTATTGTGTCAGCGAGCCTATCTTTAATACTATCAAACCCTCTACCTAGGTGTGAACCAGTATGTATTACCAGGTATTTTATACCTAGCAATTTGCAATTGCCCATGTTGTCTACAAGCATCTTCCTGCTCTTTGCATATACCTCCTCGTTTGGGGAGCCTGGATTGCATAGGTATGGTATGTGCGCGAAGGGCTCGACCGAATTCTTGCGCACAATGCCCTTGAATTCTGCTGCCGCCTTGCTATCAATCTTAGGATTCGACCATGACCTGGAGCTGGCGGTGAACATTTGGAACACTGGATATCCATGCAGTGCGGCTTCTCTCGGCGCATTGGCTATCGACCCAGCAATAGACATATGGAAACCAAACTTGAGCATTTCATCATCGAGATAAAAATAAAGAATACCACTAATGCCTGCACTATAGGTTGCTTTAAAAAGGTTGCATATTAATGTGTATTACGCGGGGTGTTTACTTGAATAAAAAAGGTTTCAGCTATTACGATATAGAACAATTCTTGAGGGAGGCGGGTGCGGAAAAAATAAATGAGAAGGCAATAGTGAGCTTCGAAGAAGAGCTCGAATCAACGGTTAAAGAGCTGGCTAATGAAGCCGTGATGTACGCAAAATACGCCGGCCGTAACACCCTAATAACAGATTGTGATGTCGATATGATAAACTCTTGCGGTGCAAAGAAACTCTATATTGCCAACAGGCCGCCGCGCAAAAAGAAGGCAGTATTAAAGAAAGGCATAAAGGTCCGAAGGACGATTAGTCAAACTTTATAATTCCTATTCTAGTGCTTTAGCACATTCAGAGCATGTCTATTTTTTGAAGCAGCACTTTGGGCAGGTCTACTGCCTTCCACTCTTTCTTGTCTATCGCTACTTGTGTTATATAGCCGTCGCATATAGGCTCTCCTTTTCTAAGTATCTGAAAGTCAAACCTCAATGCTTTCTTGGACAGTTTCTTGGGCCTGAGCACAACGCTAAGTTGATCTCCCAACCTTGCTGACTTCTTGTATTGCGCCTTGGATTCAACGACAACGAACCAGGTATCCTCATCGAGAAGTGGGTAGCTTATGCCTAAGGTCTCGCGCATGAAGTTTTCAGCCGCATCTGTAAAAAACCTGTAATACCCGGCATAATGCACGACCCCCTGTGCATCCGTATCATATATCCTTACTGTATCCTCAAAAATGAAATCTTCTACCATAATGGTATTATACACACCACAATATAAAGACATGGGCTTAATAACTTTACAAGTTAAATAGAAGAATGATCTTTATGGTGGCTATAGGATTCAAGGATTCGGGAATAGAGATTGATTTGCAAGGCATAGAGAAGTTCATAGCAATAAAGAGCAAGCTTTTCATACCATATGAGCATATAGAAAGCGTAAATGACAATGCGGATGAGGTTAAAAGGTACCTTAGGGTTGGAGGAACGGCAATAGGTTACTCTCACAGTCTTTTTGGAAGGTTTACAACAAACGAAGGCCTTGGCTTTTTTGTAGTTCGGGACAAGAAAAAAGCCTTTGCAATAAATCTTGTAAACGAACCTTATAAGGTAATCGTGCTTGAGCTTGACAACAACGAAGATGCAATATCAAAGCTTAGGGAAAGAATCAAGTCTGATGGAGCTAAATAGAACGTTGCTTCACTAATATGAATTTCAACACTATGGATAGAGTGGTTTATGATATTTTATCTGTGACTTTTATATTTTCTGAAACTCTTTTATGTTCAAATTTTTAAGCGCCCTTGCCGGGATTTGAACCCGGATCACAGGCTCCGCAAGCCCGTGTTCTATCCAAGTTATACTACAAGGGCATATTGTACTAATGGTGCACCATACGATTTATTAATGCTTACATGCCTATCAATTTATACCTTATGCAATCTTCAGCAGACTCACGCTGCAAAGCCCGACTCAGAATGGTGGAAATTTATGTACCATACCTATATAACTCTGCTTGTCCCTGCAGTGTTGGCTTTCATCATAACAGTGATAGCAACAAGGTTCATAATAAGCTATATGTTGGAATCCGGCATAACCGGCATGGACCATAACAAAGGCAAGCGCGCCATAACCCTGCCCAGCAGCGGCGGTATAGCTACTGCGGTTGGTTTTACCATAGGCGTGCTTGCATACGCTTTCGGAGGGAGCTTCAACCTTTATGTGCCTGTGGCCTCATTAAGATATCTTTTCGCTACAGTAATTGCAGTGCTCCTTGTCACTATCGTAGGCTTCCTAGATGACCT
>JBMFWP010000016.1:0-1908 GCA_049965155.1 Candidatus Micrarchaeia archaeon
CGACAGACAGGGCTGCAAGTTAACCCGGGCCTCCTGAACGAAGAAGGATGTAGGAGGTTCGTGGAGATGCACAGCCACTCGCAGAAAAAGCTTACTGCGTGCGGGGATACCGCCGACATCGTCGGCGGAGAGGACCCGCATGCAATAGGTTTATAAGGGCGAAGCCCTTATGTCATATATCTTTAATACTTCTAAAAATGTGTGATAATATGTATGGACAAAATCCACAAAGCGGAAACGCTGCGCAAGCGCCACCACCACAAGCGCCCGCACCACAGCCTAATCCAACAAATGCGGCAAAGAAAGGCAGCAAAATGGCGATATACACCATAGCAGCAGTTGTTGTTGTGGTGATAATAGCGGTTGCATTGCTTGCGCTACCTAAATCACAGCAATCCTCGAACCAGCTATACAGCCTTATATCATCAAACAGGAACATGCCGATTAGAACTTTCGCACAGAGTGTTGATTCGAAGTTTACAAATACAAGCCAGCTTAACATAAGCTACTCTGGGCTTGCAACCGTTAATGCTCAAAGCGGAGGCACCAACCTTACAATGAAAATGCCATTAAAGATAGATGTGATGAAGTATGATTCTAACGCTAGGGCAGATGTCAATGTGTCAGACGTACCCTTCGTGGGAAATATGACACTAGTTATTATACTTAATAACGGTGAAATGTATTCCTGCGCCAAGTCAGCGCTAAGCAGTGCCTTTGGCTTGAACTCTTCATCGAATAGCTCAGGCTACCAGTGCCAGCCTCCAGTGCAGACATCAGGGTTGATAAATTCATCCACTCTTAACAAGCTAAATGGCAGCATTCACTTCACATCCGTAAAGCAATCATCATATAACGGCTACGGCTGCGTGATGACCTCGGGGTATATGGACATAAATGCAAGTGCATTAAGCTCAGTCAGCAAGCTCTCTGCAGCAAGCTCCGTACTGCCTACAGGCACAAATGTGAATGCTTCATTCAGCATGTGCTTGTCAGATACATACTATGTGCCACTGACAATGTCCCTAAGCGAGGTTATTAACAGCGGTTCATCAAGCACAAGCTCATTGGGCATATCCGGAAATGTGAACCTGCAGCTGAACGAGACATCATTGAGCACATCAGTATCTCCATCAATAACAACACTCCCAGGCCCGGTTGTAAATTCCTCTACAAGCAGTCTGCCGTGATTCAGCAGGTAAAAGCAAGCGACAATGCAGGTATAGGCCAAAGCGTTGCTTTGGCTCTTCTTTTTCTTTTTTAACTTTTCAGCCGATGGTTATGTCCCCAATTCTCATCCTGACATCATAGCCGCTGACATCCTCTGATTTTGACTTCTCTAAGCTCTCCTTGAAGCCATCGTCCGCTTCGCTCGCTCGCCTGAGTATATTGCCATCAACAAACTTCGGGTCGATATAGCGCGGCTTTGCCTTAAGCTTCACGCTTCCACCATTTTCTACAGAGAATTTGCCGCTCTTTAGGGCATCAAATACCTTGTCAACATATTCTATATGTGCATTCTCCGCTTTTTCAACTACTAGATCATCTGTGCCATATATTATGTCATCCCTGGTTAATGCGCCCTCATCAAAAGCTTTCTTTATGGCAGTAGCGAATGCGTATCTTATCGCTATATTGTCCCGGTTGCCATATTCGCTCCTCTGCATATGTATGAAAATCTTGCCGTACCTTACTGCATACTCCTTAGAATTGAACACCATCTCTCCATTGTAGTTTGTTATATGGTTGACTATATCAATTGGCTCTTTGCTGCCTTGGTAGTAGTAGCCCCTTAGGGAATAGTCAACCCTATCTGCGCACAAGTCGGGTATATCTCTCTCAAGCAGGCCGAAAAGCTTTTCATTTGATATCCTGTGCGGGTCATAGCCATACTTTTCTAGTATATCC
>JBMFWP010000016.1:1952-16501 GCA_049965155.1 Candidatus Micrarchaeia archaeon
AAGCCCCTGGTCCGCATAGCTGCCGAATACCATGTCTGCAGTATGCGAAAATGCTGTATGGGAAACGTCATGAAGCAGCCCTGCGATTTGCTCTTCATCGCTTGCACCAAGCTTTCTCAGTAGAAGCATTACGCCTACACAATGCTCATATCTGCCATGGTTTGTTGCGCCTTTGAAGTTAAATTCCCTAGGTATGCCCTGCTGCGATATGTGCTTTATCCTCTCCATTGGCTTGGATTTCATCAGGTCGATTATGGCTTCATTCTCTATCTCGAACCCTCCATACACTGGATCTGAAACCTGCATAGAACCAGTGGATACTTAACCCTGGGATAGATATAAAATACCCTAGCAAATATAGCCAAAAAGAAACGGGCTATGCAAGTGCATAGCCCTCAAATCCATTCACGGGAAGTACGTGCTAAATGCACCGAGGTGCTCGTTCAGCCCCATATATCCTATGAGCAGCGCAATCAGCATCACCACTATCAGGAGGAATACCTCAAAATAGTAAGCGTACCTGTTCGAGCCCTTTGGTTTAAGGTACAGTATGGGCGAGAATATGCCTGCGAGCATGCTGAATGCATACAGTCCTGTTGCGGTCAGCCAATCGTTCCCCGATTCCATATGGAACTGCGTTATGCCTATAGTTCCAACAAGCAAGTATATGCCCAATAGGAATCCCAAGAGCGACAGCACCTTCACGTCCATTCCCTTGCTTATCATGTATGAGCCAGCTATCATGAGCAGGCCCAGCACTAGCAGCGGGTCTCCGAACAGTATGTTGTAGGATCCCGGAAGGGGCCATGTGAACGACATCAAGAAGCCGCTTACCGCATTGAACAAACCGAGAATGAACACTGGCACCACCAGTGAGCTTATATCTTTCTTGCCGCTGCCCACCTTAAAGTAATACAAGGCGAGAAGCAGGGCACTCATGCCTAAGCTCAACAGCATAACTGTGAGCGGGTCTATGAAAGTTGCCATTTCACCACTTTACATACATTATATATTTCACTCATCAATGATAAAGTATTTAAGAGTGTATTCTCATCAGAAAGCTGTATCTGGTACATGCATACATTTCTTTGCTTGGAAATACGGTTGATAATCATGAAAAAGATAATATTTTTCGACGGTGACGGGACGCTTTGGTACCCTAGGAAGACGAAGTTTAGCGCGCCACCATGGGTTGTATATAAAGAGGGCGGGGATATGCATGCAGAGCTTAAGCGCCAGATGCTGATGCCAAACGTAAAGAAGACGCTCAAAAGCCTGAAGAAAAGAGGGATAAAGCTAGCTATAATATCCACACAGCCAGATAGGACCAAGAGGGAAAGGGATGCGAGGCTGCACGCCAAGCTGAAGCATTTTGGCATAGCGCAGTTCTTCGACTACGTAGAAGCATCAAAAGCCGTTGCACACCACGCAAAGCCAGACAGCAAGGACAACGAGATATCGAAGATACTTAAGAGGACGCATCTGCCCAAATCTTCAGCGCTGATGATCGGCGACCAATATGGTGGAGACTACCTACCCGCAAAGAAGGCAGGCATATCCGCAGTAATGATAGATGGTTTCACATACAAGAGGAATGACCGCCGGCATTCAAGGGTGCGCAGGAAAATCCACGATATAGGCGGCATATTCAAGTACCTCTGAAATGCATAGGCAGGCCCAAAATGCACGGATTTAAAAACCTAGCATAACAATCTATTAAAAGGCATAAAGGTGAGACAATGGAAGCATATTGCATGAAATGCAAGCAGAAGAGGGAAATGAAGGATGTTAAAGAGGTAACCATGAAGAACGGCAAGAAGGCGTTCGAGGGAGTGTGCCCAGTTTGCGGCACAAAGATGTTCAAGATAGGCGGCAAATGAGCATCGGAGGGCACCTTGCCCTTCCCTATCCTTATTGTGCTCGTGTATGCGGAATGCAGTGAAAATGTGCTTTTCCCAAGTAGAAGCGCCCGAAGCAGGGATTAGACCTGCGACCTAATAGTTAACAGATACTTTCTAATTCACAGTAATCCTACAAGATCAACGAGCTCTTTTGTAGTGACAATCCTAATCCTTCCTTGTCCACCGAAGTCGTTGTCATTGCTCCAAATCAAAGTGTCTTCATATAGCGCGCATGAAAGATACAACCAATCCTTCGGATCATTGATAAGGCTTGCCGCGGCTGGCAGGAATGGTTGAAGTATATCGTCAGAAACAAGTGTTAACTGCCCAAAAACTTTTGCTATCAGGCGATGTAGCTCTTCTTCCCCTAAACCTGATTTTCTCTGTATCTCTATGATATGCCGTAGCAACTCCTCTGCGATGAACTCCGGTGCAAAGAGTGACAAAGCAGGATTGAAGAAGAGTCTCCTGGTTGTTGAATCCTTTATCAGGCACGCAAACATTATGTTAGCATCAACCGTTACTTTCATGGAGAAGCGCCTTTGCGTGTTTTGCAGTGTCTCTAGACAGCTTTTCGCTTATTGGTTTCCAGTCCTTCAAGCTGAACTTGCTTCTTTTTGCTATGCTTTCAGCCTCTCTGAAATCAGCAAGTTTCTGCTCTATGGCGTTTCTTACTGCGCTCGACCATTTGACAGAGGGATGCCTCTTCATTTCCATCTTAAGCTCCTTGCTGATTACAAGGGTAATATTTGGCATTTAAACACATAAATATTATGTGAAGAAACATATTTATTATTTTCTTTTTGTCATCTTACTAGTAGAGAACTTGGGTGAATGACACAAGTACAAAAGTCAACCTCCTAGTATCATACAGGTATAAACCTATAAAAATATTACCCGACGTAACTACAAAATGGAGGTAGATTAGGTTATTGGGCAGACCTAGTCTCGCTATCGTAAAAATCAAGCGCCCGAAATAGATGCTGAGGGTAGAGGACATGGACAGACACGAACTGGCTGAAGGGTTGAAAAAGAGACAACTTGACAAGGCGGAGACGCTTGTCATAGAGCTTAACAAGGGCATGCATAGGCAAGTTACGGTACCCCAGTTTAGGGATGCGGTAATTAGCAGCAGCGACGACGAAATAATTATGGATTATCTAACCTGCTCGGTTTGCGGTGCGCCTCTCTTGCCTTACAATACAGATATCGATGCCATGGTCAAGAGCTCTAGCAATGCTGAAGAATGGCTGGACAAAACATCCGAAGCGATGTTAAAGCACGAGTGCACGCATAATAAATAAGATAGCCCGGCATGATTATCGCTTGCAGCGCGTGCAGAGCCTAAATGGCCGTACCTGAACCGCATCGCCCGAAGCAGGGATTGGACCTGCGACCTAGCGGTTAACAGCCGCTCGCTCTACCACTGAGCTATTCGGGCACGATGAAGATATGCTGCATATATTCTAGGAGAGGATTATTTATTAGTGCCGTTCTTTTGCTTTGCACGTCCCTCCAAGAATCCGAACGGCTCCGCCATATTTACTATCCTAGTGTAAAGGCTGGTGCTGTCCTCCACGCCATTGGTCCTCGTCACGGCACCTGAGTTGTAGTCGTACTTGAAGAACGCGAAATCGCCATCCGGATTCGGCAGCTCGGCGTGCGTGAACGTGAGGGAGTCGTCATCCGTGAGGAATCCGAATGCGCCTGCATGCTTAGTTCCATTGTAAGGGAATACAAATATTGTGCCTATCGCATCGCTGTTCGCCGCGCTACTGGCGATGCCTTTTACTATCTCCTCATAGTTGGTGAGTTCGACCGTCGATACCGTATACTTGTCCAATTTCGGTATCCTGAATGAATCGTTCTTTATGTGTAGCATCTGTATCTTGTAGGTCTGATAACCGGCGTTTTTCTCTATGCTGTCCACAAAAGAGAATGATTCCCTGCCGTTTGCAGAGTAGATTGCATAATTTGGGGCTTTGTCATAGTCACAGTAGAAGGCAATCCTCGAATTGCCCACTTTTTCCCCTACAAGTATGTACCTATAGCCATTACCGACCTTTTTCACATACAGCACGCCTATGTTACTGTTGAAAGTGCATGCCTGCCTTATGAGGTCGGACATGCCTACCAATTTTGTCCATCTTATATTGATCATTGCGACACCTTCTTGCTACTTATAATCAGACCTTGCACATCATAGATGCTTAGCTATCAGGTTTATGAAATACATCACCGCATACGCGGGCTCGTATATTATCGGAAAGGCGTTGCTGCCGTATCCTAGCGCATTGTAGTCGTTCTGTATCGACGCCTTAACGCTGAGCGTTATGTTCGCCTCCTCGTGTACCTGCGGGCTGTCCACTGAATCCACATACATCGCCGCCTTATAAGATCCAGGTTCGTTCTCAAATACCTGATAGGCGAACTCCCTCGAAGTATGGTGCAGGGCTATCACCTCAAGGCTCCTGTTGAATGCTGGCAATCCCCTTACAGATATCTCGAACGGGCTGTCCGATACCCCCGTGTTGTTTATTGTTACATATATGCTCTTCGGCTGCCCCGGTCCAGAGCTAAGCGAATTTGGAGATACCGATAGCTTGAAAACATTCGGAGTTATGTTGATGTATGCGGTAAACCTCAATATACCTAGCTTAGAATAATTGCCCACGTTGACTGCAGTAACGTTGAATGCGTATATGCCTGGCTTTGCATTCGGGCTCGGCGTTATCTCGACCGACATCGTGTATTCGTATTTCGATGAGTTGGCGACTATCCAACCGTATGGTTCACCAGTCACGTTCATGAAATTCCAGCCCTTGTATATGAGCACACCCGTGCTGTTGGTCGTGTTTGCCAGCGCATTTATAAAGAACGGCTGCCCCGGCCCGTCATTGCCAAGGTATATGCTGCCGCCGCTGTGGAGCGTCGAGTTGAAGGGTTCAATCACCTTAAGATACGAAGAAGCTCCAGCTATCCCCGCAAGGGAGGCCGCCGCAACTATCGCAAAGACAAACACATAAGCTTTCATTTAAGCATCCTTATCTAAATTATCCTAAGCAGTAATAAATAACTTGCTCAGGTGTACTTGGCTGTGAATGTCGCTATGTTGTTTACATGGTAAATTGATGATGGTAGATCTGAGAATGTATAATTAAGCCATAAATACCCTGTAAATACATTGCCAAGGTTGCCCCTTGCAATCCCTGCGCCATTATAGCATTTCGCTTCTATGAGGAATGAGCCGCCGCTGTAGGACGTTATGGTGTTCGAGTTTATGCCTGATGGGTAGTAAGAAGGCGCCGAAGACCATCCGAGCACGCCTATGTTGCCGTATTCAGGCTTGTTGCCGGTGGCGTTGACCGAGGCAGAGCACGCAGCGCCAACTATGGTCATTGTGCCCCCTGTAGCCTGCGATATGGTCGCTATGAGCGTGCCGTCAGTGTCGATCGCATAAGATATGCACGCGAACCCTGGTGACGGGGTGCACGATACGGGCGCTATGCTCGGGTTGAAGGCGCCTAGCTGTGCAACCACATATATCGCTATAGCTATAATGAGTATCGCTACACCATAGGACAGCATGAAGTCGAGCGCTTCTTGCGCCTTGAAGCGTCTTGTGCGCGCCCGCACTAGTTTGTGCGGCGCTAATGTAGAGCGTTTCCCATCAGGCATCTTTCCCTACCCTGAGCTTTATACCGTCGGAGTCGCGCGTTATCACTATGTCCAAGTCGCCATTGCCCAGCATCTTCTGCAGCTCGTCATACGTGTACGAGCTTATGTCACTGCTCCCAATCCCCTTGTCTGTGAGTATCTTGTCCCTCTTCGCGGCTATCTCCTTCCTGTCAGATTCTGAGAATACCAGCTCGAGCTTCGGGAAGTCATCAGATTCGAACATGCTCTCAAGGTTCTCCATGCCTGGCTTATAGCCCGCATCTTGGAGCACGAATGGCATCACCGCAGTGAACTCCCCCTTGACCTCTTCCACAGCCTTGTTGACGTCGTCCTTTACACCAGTTATTATGAACTCATCGTTGCTCAGGAAGCCCACGAAAAGGCCCTGGGCACGGTTCTTTATCTTGTCTTGCAAGAGCTGCGACACCAGCCTTATTATCACCGTCGCGGATTTCTCGCCTACCCTGCGCGCGTATTCGCCCAGGTGCGCTATCCTGAGCGTGCCTATGGCATAGTCACTGCCCTCCTTGAGGGAGCGTTCAACCTCATTTGATATCCTTTCCTCATCAGGAAGGTCTATGAGCGGATCAAACCTCTTGCCCTTCTTTCTGAGGAACAGGTTGACCAGTGCCCTGAGCTCCTTCGGGTCAAAAGGCTTCTTGATGTAGTAATCGGCGCCGTTCTTTATGCCTGTGAACCTGTTGCTTGTCGGGTCCATCGCGCTTATGAGTATAACTATTGTGCTACTGGTCTCAGGGTCGCTCTTTATCGTCTGGCATATATCAAGCCCATCCTTGTGCGGCAGCATAAGGTCCAAGAGCACGAGATTTGGATGGCTCTCCCTCACGAACTGGACCGCCTCCCCTCCATCATATATTTGGTTTACCTCAAACTCCTTGCCTATCGAAAGCGCCATGAGCTGGTTTATATTTTTATCATCTTCGACTATGAGGACCTTCCTGAGCGGGTTCTCGTCAAGAAGGTAGTATGTCATTATGCCCCCAGTATTCCTAGAGGCTATTATGTCCTGCTTCTCCATCCTGTCAAGCGCGCCTGAGAGCGCATCTTTTCCGATGCCCTCCTTGGAGCACACCTCGTATATCTCACTGTAGGACATCTGCTGCCTGTCCGCCATAACGGAAAGCACCCTATTCTCTACTTCGGAATTGTCAAGAACCGACATGAAAGTCACCTAAAATATAGAACGCAAAAAGCATTATTATAGCTTATGCGGGCATGCGCATACATTGCTGTTGCACGCCTAAGGCTATCCTGCATTGATGCTGCTGTCATGCGGCAAGGGCAAAACAATATAAACCCTTATTCAGCAATATCATAAGGCATATTATTATGGCGACTGAAAACAAAGAGGCAAGGAAACCGCATGCGCGCTTCGGCTTATCCACGATACTGCTAGTTGTGCTTGTAATAGCCCTTGCGGCTGTAATAGCCGAGTTTGAAGCTTCGGGTGCGCAGGTCACAAGCATAAGCTCATTGCAGCTCTCATCAAAGCCTGATACAACATTCTCTTTCGCAGGATCATATTATCTTGCCTATGTGGGCACCACTGGCAACGGCACTGCAACGATATACCTTGAGCGCCAGCCCATACTGCTCAACCCTGTGCTCGAGATCAATGTCTCAAGCTCAGCCGGCACGTTCATGAGCCCGACACTCGGAAATGTCGCTAGCATGGAGCTGAAGCTCTTAAGCGCAGCAAATGGCACAGCCACGATAAGCGTATCATATGTCAGCCCGAGCCTTTCAATACCGGTATCGTCAGGGAGAATACGGGTGCTAAAGCAAGCGCCAGTTGTTGCGCACCCATCAAGCAGCACGCCCCCTAAGGCAAATACATCATCCTCTTCGACAAATACTACGGTAAGCACTACTAATACTACTGCAAGCAGTGTGAATACAACTAGAGAGAAGATAATGTCTATAGCAGGCAGCTACGGCCTTTTCAATACGCTGCAAGACTATGCTGCTGCATATTCGAACCTTTCCAAGTGCACTCCTACATTGTACAATTCCACATATATATCCTATATTGGCTCATATCCATCTGGCGCTAGCACATACTACAATGCTTCTAGGATAACCCCACATGCAATGCCCTACTCAATAGATTATGTCAATCCTTTGACATATTCTATAGTGTTCAGTACCACTTCGGATTCGTCAGGAACAACTGGCACCGCTGCAATAATATACATAAACATGACATCCCGCAGCGTTTCGAGCTACAAGCTCGAGGGTGCATTCTCCAGCCAGACAGCAGCCAGCATGCTCTCCAACTATGTCAACATCACTAAAATAGGAGGATACTGCAGCATATTGGTATGACCGTGAAAGGCTCTCCAATGTGGCTCATTTTTGCTTCTTGTTGACCGGCAGTGTGAAAGCGAACCTGCTCCCTTTACCTAGCTTCGAATCGAAGTATATCTTGCCTCCGTGCAGTTTCACTATGTCCTTGCTTATCGCAAGCCCCAGGCCCGTGCCTGCGCCGTCCTGCCTCACCAGCTGCGTCTTCTTCTGCGCCTGGTAGAATTTCTTGAACAGCTTGCGCTTGTCGTCATCAGCTATGCCTATGCCTGTATCTTCGACGCTGCATTCGATGAACTTCCTGCTCTTCGGCGATATGTGGACCTTTACGCTACCCCTCTCTGTGAATTTTATCGCATTGCCTATCAGGTTCACGAATACCTGTATGACCCTGTTTGGATCAGCCGTTATCGTAGGCACGTTGTAATCGACATTCCATTCAAACTCAAGGCCCTTTGCTCTCGCCATCTCCTCAAGCCCTTTTATGCTCGGGTTCTCCCCCATCACCTTCAGGTCCACCTCCTTAAGCTCCAGCTTTATCTTGTTGGCATCGAGCTTCGCGGCGTCGAGCACCTGCTGTATTATGAGAAGAAGCCTATCAGATTCGTCTATCACTATGCGCAGCCAGTCCTTCTGCGCCTCGCTCAGCTCCCCTCCCTGGCCCTCATACATAAAGAGCGAATATCCGCGTATGCTCGTGAGAGGGGTCTTCAGCTCATGAGACATGTTGTCTATGAACTGCGACTTGAGGTCGCTTGCCGATTTGTATTTGCGCACCTCCACATCCTTCTCCCTCAGCTGGTCCTCCAAGTCGTCCAACCTCCTCTTCGTCTCGAGCTCCTTGAATATGACTATGTAGCCGTCGCTGTTCTCCATGCTCCTGAATTTGCGTATCGTCTGCGTCGCTGCCACAGCAGTCCCATCCTTCTTTATCAGGTCCACATAGGAATTGTCCACCTTGCCGCCGTTGTACACATAGCTGACGTCGCGGCTGAGCGTTGAGGAATCCTTGTATATGGAACTGAGCTGCTTGTCAACGAGCTCCTCCTTGGCGTAGCCGAGCACCGATTCGACCGGCATGTTGCACTCCTTTATGAAACCCTGGTCGTCTATCTTCATGGCGACTTCCGATATTCCCTCTATAAAGTCGTTCATGTCCTGCACAGCCCTGTTCGCATACTCTTCTGCCTTCATGTTTGATGCCGCAATAAGGTAGCCAGCCTCGACCTTGGACATCACGCAGTGCACCGGTATCTTGCCCGTGCCTAATGCCAGGCTCAGCTCCCCAGATACGGGCTTGTCCGTGCACTTGCCAGCCATCTCTTTGAGCGTTTCAGTGGATTTCTCGTCGAGTATGTCAGTGAACTTCCTGCCGTCCCTGAAGCCGTCCTGGTTGGAGAATGCGCTGTCCAGGTTGTAGCTGTACGATTTCACAGAATAATCCATATCGATGAGCGCTATATATATGTTGTCGCTCCTGTCCAGCATTCTAAGAATGCCTTCATAGAGCCTCTTCCCTGTGACATTCGTTGCGGCGACGTGCAGGAGGGAATCGCCCAGCCTCTTCGGCATGAAGCTGTAAAGCTCACCCGAGCCTTCCCTGCCTACCAATTTTGTTATCGCTTTGCCGTATGCTGCTGCGGCCTTAAGAGCTTCGTAGTCCAGGCCAATTGCACTCTTCATGTCAGAGCCCGACAGGTCGAATGCCCTCGCTGATTCCCTATTCTCCCTGACTATCTTGTTGTCTTTAGAGATTATGAACTGCGGTATAGGCGATGCGAAGAAAGACGCGTCGAAATATTCTGCGAGGCGCAGGTTCTTCCCGAACTCCTCCTTGTATGCAAACGAGAACGAGAAAATTGAGGAAACAAGGCTGAGCATGCCAACAAGCTCCTCATTGAACTTGTTTCCCTCCTTGGAGAGCGCCTTGAACGTGAGTATGACCTTGCCGTTAGCAGACACGGGTATCACGGCGCAGCTCGAGTATCCAGAATTCCTGTACTGTATAAGCTCGGGGAAGGCAGAGAACTCGCTGAGCTGGTTGTCTATGTACGGCTTCTTAGTGTTGGACACATATTCGTCAAGCTGCCCTCCTGTGCCACCAGACAGGCTCAGCGCCTTCACGTCGTCGATACCGAACGTGCCCTTTATAGTCTCAATGAATTTGGACAGCAGCGCAGAGCTAGGAAGCGAGCTGTTCGCTATCTCTAGCATCTCCGAAACAACTCTCGATACGGTCAGCCCTCCATCCATGCGCATGCACCAGTCGGCGGAATTGTAGGAAATTACCGCTGCGTATATACAATTCTATATCTTGCCCGGATAAGTATTTATTCCTGCTTTCTGATTTGCGTATTGGTGGACATGGGAAGGAGATTTTCGAAGGCATCTGCGCTGCTCGAAAAGGCGAGGGACGATTTCGCTATGGCAGAGTCGTACCTAAAGTCAAGGGACTACGCAGCGGCTTCCGCTGCCTACCTCTCTGTGATAAGGGAAGTGCTAGGTGCGCTTTCAAGGAGCAGGAAGGGAGGCAACAAGATTGCCGAAGAGATGGAGAATGAGGTGCTGATACCTGAGAACGTCGCGGATGCAGCAGAGGGCACATATGCTTCATACTACGATTCAAGGCAGGCATTCAGCTCTGTGGACAAGGAGCCGAGCATGGACTCAACCATCGAGAAGCGCGATGCAGCGAAGAGGCTAATTGACTACGTATTTGCATACATGCAGCGCGGCTGAACCTATCAGCCTGCTGTCACGTTTGCGCTAGCCCTAGCACCCTGCTCTCCTACAACTCTAATCGAGTATGTCTGGTTTACTAGTGGCAGTATGTGTATTGGGCTATTCCCAAACCCTATAGTGCCGCTGAAGCTGAACGTCTCGCTGCTGCCAGCACTAAGATTGTAGCCATTCTGCCCATTTGACTGCGCATCCTCGAATTCTGCGCTGTCGAAAGGCAGCGAGAGCGTGCCGTTGCTCAATACTATGAAGTTGAGGACGTTGTGGTAGTTAGCGCTAAAATTACTGACTTCGTGTAATATCCTCTCAACGCTCGCATTCGATATGTTTATGTCCCTTATGTCTTCAAGTACAGAGGCATTCATCTTGCTTTTGAGTATATTGCCTAAGTCCTTAATAGTTGAATTAGAGAAGTTGCCTACGCCAAAGCCATGCATGTCTGATATATTTATGCCATGCTCTGAAAGCACATTGCCTATGTGTGACACAACGTTGCTTATGTTGGACATGTTAATATTGCTTAAATTCAGGCTTCCTAATATTGATCCAATCGATCCAAGGTTGAAGCCTCCTGATACATTGTCAAATCCGCTGCTCCCTGCACCTACGCTAGTTGGCATACCTCTTATTATCGGCATTGCTATTGGACCAATCCTGCGCATATACCCTGATAGCATCACGTCCTTAACCATTACAGAGCTGTTAGAATTGTCCTTGACCGTAACCGAGAAGTCCACGCTCGTGTTCTGCACGCTCAGCTTTGACTGTGTTATTGTAATATTGGGCGTCAGCCTCTCTATTTCTGCCTTTGCGCTGTTCTCTATCCTAGCCTTTGCACCAATGTGTGCCTGTGTGCTGTTGAGTGGCAGGCCTTTTATCACCACTCCCCTGAGCGATGGCACCAGCACGAATATTGTCTGGTTTGCGGCATATATCTGCAATATGGATGGATAGAAGTCTAGCAATGCTGTAGGTGAAGTTGCATTCAGCAGGCTGCTCAGCCTAACAAGAAGCCTGTTGTTAGGCACGCTGACATTGTAAGTCGCATTGCCTATAGTTATTGTTGCACTGCTAATGTTGAGCCTGAGAAGGTCGAAATTGGCGGATTTGCTCACCTTGCCAACCCCAATCGTCTGCGTGAAGTTTGTCAAATTCATCAGGTTGACCGAGCCTGAAGCGTTGAGCGAAACAAAGCTTGTGCTGTTCGATTTGCCTGCAGTATGCAGCTCTATATTGGAATAATAGAGCATCAACGCCTGCGTGCCGTTGGGCACCGCCGGTGGGTCTGTAAGCTGGACCATAACTGTGCTGTTAGCAGGTTGTGGAGTTACTACAGTTACCGGGGCGCTGACAGAAGGCACAAGTGCTTTGTATGCAATTGCTGCAATCACTATGACTATTATTATACCTATCGCGTAAGATAATCCTTTGTTCATGCAATCAGCTAAAAATTCAACATTCAATCTATTAAAGCCTTTCGCCACAGCTTGGCTATATATAATAATGTTTTGGTGCACTATAAATTCGTGCTTTTATGGCATATAATAGGAAAAGCAGAGCTGAGAATGCATCGAATGGGCTTTCAAAGTCAATCGAAAGGCTGGAAGCTGCGCAGAAGCGCAGCGAATCGCTCGACCTAGATATAAAGAAAGGATTGATTGAGATATTTCCAGAGCTCGCAATAGACTACGATGAGATAGCGCACAGCGCATATCTAAGCTCTTCATTCTCTGCATCTATAGACTACAAAGAGCAGGTAAGGCAACTCGGCATCGAAGCAAAAGAGATAGCCAATAGCAATATTTCAAGCGCTGCAGCAGCAGACATAAAGGAAAGGATTGACGATGCTACAGATGCCATAAGGAATACCATAATGGCGAAAGAGAGGCTAGCTGAGCAGTTGAGGGGTACAAGCAGGAAAGCTAAGCACATATTCCTTGTATACTCCGATAGCAAGTTGGATAGCATAACGCGCTCTTACATAGAATCAGAGGACAGCGAGCTGCGCATGGCGCTATCAAAATACAAGCTGGACCGGCTCATAATCACGGCGTCTTGCAAAGGCATGATGGTAAATGGCGAGTACAGCGACGTATTGCTGCGCTATAAAACCCTCGCAAGCTCCTACAGACGCATTGCACTCAACGATGCACAGGCGAGAAGAGTATCACGAATGCTCAAAGACGGTTCCATAAGCTCACTGATACAAGAGTATGTGCAGGGCATAGATAGCATATTCAATGCCAATATAGTTCCTAGGCTTGTATCAGGCAAGGGCGTTCTCGAGATTGCATCCGAAGTATATTACTACGAAGATTACAATGATATTGTGCACAGGGCCCAGTCAGACCTGATTAAGGAGATACTGGCAAGGCTCTGAGCCGCTCAAATAGGGTGATTGGTTGAAGATGTATATTATAGTGCACGGAATAGTGCAAGGGGTAGGCTACCGCGCATTCGTGAAGGCACAGGCTGACAGGAGCTCTATCAAGGGCTATGTGAAGAACATGGATGATGGAAGCGTTGAAATATTCGCGATAGGTCCTGAAGGCAAGCTAGCAGAGTTCGCCAGCTCGCTTCATTTGAACGAGGAGCACGGCCCTGACGTATTCTACATAGAGAAGCACAAGGAGGGCGAGAGTGGTTTCGTTGATAAGGGAGATTCAAGCTCATTCAGCATCATGAAGTGATCTCCTTTAGCAAATCCAGCCCTATCTCATTAAAGAGGTGCAGATGCGCCTTGCTGCCCAAGCTGCCTACCATTTCCTTGTATTTGCCATAGCTCTGCGTGTTCGTTACAACAAGCACCGCGTCATATTCGTCAAGCCTGCGCGAGAACATGCCGATTGTCTCGCCCAGATCCTTCCTTCCTGTCTCATATTCGAGCGCAATCCTCTTGCCCCTATAGCTGATAGCTATATCGGGGTTGTTTGGGTTGTCCATCACGTAATATTTGACTCCAAGCTCGTGTAGCCTAGCTGCTATCTTGAGCAGCATCACCTCGTGTTCAAGGCCTGGATTCGGTTTTATGCCGACCCATGTGCCATCATCAGCATCGAATGATTTGAGCGCCCCCGATCCGAGCAATCCCTTGACTTCGGCGAGCCCCGCTTCGCCGAATGCGCTTTTCACGCTCTTCTCAAGCGCCTCGAGCTTCATCGGCATGCGCGCCTCTACTATTATGAAATTGCTGATGTCCGACCTGTCCGCATCCTTTTTTATATTAGTGCTGTCAGGCAGGAACCTGCTCCCTTTGAATATCACCGGTGCCTTGAGGGCGTAGTTCATGAGCATCGCGCTGTGCTGGCTGAGCCTGCCGAGCATTATCCTTATGGCATCTGCCTTGTCCCTGTCTCCCTCTGACATGATATTCGATACGTAGTTTATGTCTGAAGGCTCCCTCGGTCTGAATGATACTATGGTGCTCATGTTCCCTGCTATATCGCTCCTCAGTGCCGAAGCGCTGTGTGCAGCTATTATCACCCCAAGCCCGTACTTCCTGCCCTCCGCTATCAGTTTGGCCATTACGCTGCTGGTCTGGTACCCTTTTTCCACCAGGAAGTCCCCCTCGTCTATTATGAGGTAGAGCTTTATTCCAGATTCCTTCTCATTCCTCTTCATGCCCCTATAAAGCCTCTCCAGCAGCTCGTGTATATATATTGTCTTAGCTTCCTCGCTGTGTATCCCTGCAAGCGAGAACGAGCTTATCGATTCCATCAGGCTTTCTACGCCCTTGCCGTCGCTGAAGAACGATTTGCCCTCAAGCAGCGATATCCTGCTGCGTATGTGCTTCAACCTGTTCGTTTCTGATGCGCTTTTTGAATTCGCTATGAATATGTCTATTTCGTGTATTAGGTCATGCATCTTTGGCACGCGCTCTAGCTTCCCATCTATCCTATTGTACGC
>JBMFWP010000016.1:16560-18009 GCA_049965155.1 Candidatus Micrarchaeia archaeon
TATATACGTCTGCAAACAAGCGCGCCAGCGCGTCGGCCCTCTCCTTCACATCAAGGCCGTCAAGAGCGAATATGTTTATGCCATGGTCAACGGCATCGTATACCCTGCCGCCAACCTCCCTGATTATGCCTTCGTGCTCGTTATGGGCATCGAGCAGTATGGCAGGCATCCTATATCCTTCTATCTCATGCAAGACCCTCTTGAGCAGCGTGCTCTTCCCATATCCCGAAGAGCCCACTATGAGCATGTGGGGGTTCGGCTCCTTGCTGAGATCTATCCGTAGCCTCCCGCCTTTCCTCTTCCACATCCATGATGCGGATAGGTTCCTATAATTATTGCCTATCCCCTGCCTTAGGGAATAGCTGCGAGTTCTCGAAAGCTTATAGGCTAAGTCGCCTATATACATACCTCTCTTGTCCTCGCCTAATATCAAGTGTTTCAAACTATCAATCAGCATCGCACCACCATGCAGGTGATGGATGGAGCTGAGGGGGCCGGGATGGCCGATGAGCCATCCACGACTGGCGCTGTGTGTTCCGGTCCAGCTATACCTATGCCCTTGCTGGTTATGCGCATCGTTATGCTGTAAGCGATCACGAAGCCGTATATGGCGTAGTCCTTCGCCACTGCATAAGATTCTATGGCTTCCCTCACCGCCCTGCATATGCTTTCCGCTGCCTTTTCATCTATCTCGTACGGTATGTGGCCGTCTAGGATTTCATCGGCAAAATCCATGACTGCCTTCTCGAACCTTGCGCACGCTAGCCCCCTCTTTGCTGTTGTTTCTTCCACTCCATCACCCAGAGAACAAGACCTAATGCCTTACCTCGCCTGCCTTCTTATATAGCGTTGGCATCGCTCTCCTCAGTATCATTTATGAAACTATAAGTTTATATACTTTTGTATAAATAATATACTTTAATACAATCATTTAAATATCTTGATGTGCAGAATAAATATTGCTGGGTTTTTCCTAGCACACCCAGAAACGGGGCGGCTACTGCCGCCTCGCCTATTGATCATTTTTTGCCTATTCATTGCATTTGCCTCAATTGGCTGAACCTCTTGAAGCTCGACTTCAGCGGCTTGCTTGAAAGCAAGAGCCTGCTGCCCAAATTCAGATTCTTATCTGTCAGGTGCAGCTTGTGGTTTATCCTTATGAGCGCAGCAAATGTCTTCTGCATGTTATCATTGAGGAAAACATTCCTGTCAAAACGCACCTCTTCTGACTCGTCCCCCTTCAATACCGATGTATTAAAGCCCGAAACCCTGTACAAAACGAGCGATTTACTGCATAGGTTAAAGTTGCCCGTTAGCAGCGCTATGAACCCTATAAGATAATCGTCGAACAGATTGTCATAGAGATTAAAGCTTATAAAACGTGAGCGGGAAAACCCACGATTTCAATCGTGGGATGAAAGCGAACCGAAATATATATCAACTTTGGCA